>CALIZI010000067.1 GCA_938028705.1 uncultured Saprospiraceae bacterium
AAATGTAGTGAGCGTTCCAAATTGAGTAATCACGCAGAGAACGCAGAGTTCGCAGAGGGATGCTACATTAAATCTCCGCGAACTCTGCGTTCTCTGCGTGAAAAAGTGTCAACTACTTTTACGGCAAATCTAAACATGCCAAAATTTTTGATAAATATGAAAGCGGCCCTTGTCTTATTTTAGAACCTAAAAAAGCATACATTAATTACCAAGGAGAATTTGTTTGGAAAGAAGAGTATTTTGATTTTTAATGACGTGGAAATTGTTTTAAAAGTCAAGTAAATTGGACTTTGGACAAAGGAAATTGGGGAATTAGGAAATTAGGTAATCCCGATAACTATCGGGACTTTTTTAGATTTTTACAAAAAATAATTCATTACATGTTTTATTTAATTGATTATCAATGAGTTACGGTTTTAAACCGAGTTTCCCAATTTCCTAATTCCCATTTTGTCCAAAGTCTAAAAGTAAAAAAGATGCATTTAAAAGGCTGAAAATCACGATGTTCGCATAGCCGGCAGGTGGGGCGTGTCCAAGTAAGATGAAACCCTGACACCTTTCCAGAATAGAAAATATACACCTAGAAAATTGGTGAAAAGCGGCGTTTGATGAGTTTTTGAAGTAGCAAATTCGCATTAAATTTATTATCTTTGAAAAAAATAAAATTATGACGAATGTTTAGGCAGAAAAATTTCAATTGAACTATCTTGAAGTTAAATTCGTTATTTTCAAAAATAAATAAATTATGCTTACAGTACCTCACATCATGCGGATTATCAAGCCGCTAAGTACAGAATCTAAGTTGGAAATTTTATCGGAATTAGCGAAAGATATAAAGGAGAATTACAATACGGATAAAGTCGATAAACAAGAATTATTTGATAAATTATCAGGTGCTTGGAAAGATGACCCCGTGCTTAGTTCTGATGAATTGATAGAGGATATTTATAGTAATCGCACGATTTCTGATAAGAATATTTTTGAAGAATAATCTAAAACCAATAACGAAAAACACCTTTCCAGAATAGAAAATATACACATCGAAAATTGGCGAAAAGCAGCGTTTAATGGGTTTTTGAAGGAAAATTTCGAATCACTTGAATAGAGCCAAAAATTTTCTCATATCATCCAATTTCAGCGAATCTAAATCAAAAATGTCTTTGCCTCTTGCTGTAACGGGTTTTGGCTTTCCTCTTTTCGGTTGAATTTCTCCTGTCCAAATGCCACTCCAATCGGTATTTTCAAAATTTCTTTTTCCTTTTTTGAGCGTATCAAATCGCTTATAAAAATCAACCCAAAGTTTCAGGATTTGTTTGTGTGTAATATCACCTTGTTGACCTTTCTCTACCACTTTCTTTCCCTTCTTTTCTATGCAGGGTTGCCACCCTTCTATTAAGCAATCTGCAAATACAGAATCTTTACTTGCAATGGCTTTTAATACAGTTTCTAATTCACCTTCACCATCTACATTAGTGAAATGACAGGCAATTTGGACAGTAATATCATCTTCCACTATCTTCAAATCAAACATTTTATCGGTCTCAGTGATTTCAGTAGATGTTGCTTCATCAAATTGTTCTTGATAAGCTACTTTGAGACAAGCATTCACTAAGTCAAGTCTATCTTTACGGGTTTTTTCGTCCATATCAAGTATGATACCTATTTTCTCAACTGTACGAGGAGTAATATCATTAAGTGCCAGTCCTATTTGGCGAGTCAATTCGGCTTTTTCAATTGATTTCAAGTTTGGAGGTGCTGGAGAGTATTTGAACTCGTGAATACGCACAACATCGGTGTCACCTTGTTGCATCTTATCAATCAAAGCCCTGACGAAGTACTCGTCATTTTCACTTTCTACTATCAGAATATTCATGATGATTCTCCTCTTACAGGTCGGTTAGTGACTAATTTTTCCTCTAGTACATTGATTGGTAGTTTTTGTACTATAATTTCATCAGTAACTCTATGGCGAGCTAATTCAAAATACCTTGCTTTTTTATCGTAATTTTGCTCTTTGACAACATCCTTGAAAGCCTCAATCATTTCTTCGCTATGCGTAGTGGCAAATATTTGAACCTTGAATTTTAATGATAATTTAAATAGCATTTCCCATATCTTTCGCTGATTGGTATGATGTATACCATTCTCTATTTCATCAATTAAAACTATACTATTTTCGTTATTGATAATTCGCAAAATAATATCTGCAATTTTATTCATGGCATCTCCAAAAAGAGTTAAGCCCATAAATCTTTGATTTTTTCTTTTTAAATATATAGCTGATTCTCCTATTTGAAAGGTGTCTACCTTTTCAATAGAATCATCTATTATTCGAAAAGCCTCTAAGAGATTATCATCTATACCTTCAATTTTCGCACTATCAAATTCACTTGCTAATACCTCATTTGATATTCTTAAAACCGCAGGAATAAAAAATACTCGATTTGACGAATTTGATGTTCCTTTTCGGAGAACTCCATCTTGAGTAGCAACAAAACTCCCTTTTAGTGTATCGCCAGATTTTATACTTAAAACTGATTTTACAGTATCTTCGTTGTTGAGGCTTTCAGCAAAACCTATTAAATCTTCATTTTCATCATCTTCTTCGTTCTCATTTTGAACTAAATCAATAAATTCTTCTATGGATTCTTTCCGCCTGATTGAAATATTATGCTGTTCCGAATCTAATTTTTGTATCAAAAAATTTATTTCAATACCTTTTTTTCCGTTGAGAAAGAGATTATCCCAGGCACGTTCAGGATTTTTTTTCATATAATCAACATCAATTCGTCTAAATCTCATTAAGAATAAAACGCTCTGTGTCGTTGGCTGATTTGCTAATAATAAGGCTTCCAGAAATGCCGTTTTACCAGCATTATTTTTCCCACCAAACAAATTGACATCACCAAAATTCTTAGCCTTCGTATCTCCAAAACAACGAAAATTCTTTATATGTATTGATTTAACAAGCATTATCTTATTGTATTTCCTTAATTTAAATGTCAAAAATAATATTTAAACTGAATTTATATCTGACTAAAACAATATCTTTTTAAAAATAGTTCCTTTTAGCATCACCCCAACTTCCTCAATTGCTCCCCAAGAATCCCAATCTTAGCCTCCGCATCAGCAAGTTTCTTACGTTCCTTTTCAACAACAGCCTCCGGCGCACCGCTAACAAATCGCTCATTCGACAATTTCTTTTCGATGCCCGTTTTAAAGCCATTCAGACGTTTCAATTCATCATTAATTTTGGCGATTTCTTCTTCTACATTGACTTCAATTTCAATCATGGCGTGATACTCTGTCGCGCCGGAAACGAATGATATACCTTCCTCATTATCAGTGAGTAGAGAGAAGTTTTCTAAGTTGGCAATTTTAGTAATGATGGCTTTGAGACCTTCATTTTCGAGCAAAGCCTTTGACTCGTTGGTCGCTTGTGCTTTCAGTGCAAATTGCTTATTCGGACTCAGTTGATTTTGATTGCGAACATTACGCACCTTAGAGATAACATCTCTGGTCAATTCCATATTTTTGAGTAAGGACTCGTCAAAATCTTCCGCTTTGTGCCATGTGCTGACAATGCAATCATCGCCCTCGCTACGCGCTTTTAAAGTATGCCAAACCTCCTCCGTCAAGAAGGGCATAAAAGGATGTAATGAAGTCATCAATTGCTCAAAAAACGCAATCGTTTGTTCGTAAGTTGCACGGTCGATTGGTTGACCATAAACGGGTTTGACCATTTCGAGATAGCCGTCACAGAAATCATCCCAAATCACACTACGCAGCGACATCAAAGCATCCGACAATCGAAATGCCTTGAAATTGGACTCGACACCCGCAAGCGTCTGATTGAATTTATGACCAAACCACTCCACCGCCACCGTATTGGTCGAAGGCATCGGATTATCAGTCAATTCCCAACCTTGTATAAGGCGCAGCGCATTCCAGATTTTATTGCAGAAATTGCGTCCAAGTTCGCATAATTTATCTTCAAACAACAAATCCCCACCCGCAGGCGAACAAGACAACATCCCAAAGCGCACCCCATCCGCACCAAACTTTTCAATCAAAGCAAGTGCATCGGGCGAATTGCCGAGCGATTTGCTCATTTTGCGGCGTTTTTGGTCGCGTACCATGCCGGTAAAATAGACGTGTTGGAAAGGCATTTTATCCTCCCATTCGTAGCCGACAATAATCATTCGCGCGACCCAAAGGAAGATAATATCCCAACCCGTTACGAGTACATTGGTCGGATAATAATAGTCCAATTCGTCGCGTCGCTCAAAGCCGTCAAAGACCGAAATGGGCCACAACCAAGACGAAAACCAAGTATCAAAAACATCTTCATCTTGCTGCAAATCAGTGATTTGCAAATCAGACTTACCCGTTTTAGTGCGGGCTTCGGCGAGGGCTTCTTCGGCGGTTTCGGCTACAAAAACATCTTCGCCGTAGTACCAAGCCGGGATGCGTTGTCCCCACCACAATTGACGCGAAATGCACCACGGACGCACATTCGACATCCAATGATTATACGTATTTTTATATTTGGGCGGATGAAATTGAATGTCGTCATTCATCACCGCATCGAGGGCGGGTTTGGCGAGTTCTTCCATGCGGACGTACCACTGCAAAGACAATTTCGGCTCCACCATCGTGTCAATATTCCTTTCGGAAAAACCAACGCTACTCGCATAATCCTCAATTTCGACCAATTGCCCGGCGGCTTCGAGGTCGGCTATGGCGAGTTTTCGTGCCTTATAACGGTCTTCGCCGACATACAACTGCGCCGCTTCATTCAAAGTCGCATCATCATTCAAAATATCAACGACCTCCAAGCCATGTCGCAAGCCGATTTCGTAATCGTTCATATCGTGCGCGGGCGTGACTTTGAGTGCGCCCGTTCCGAACTCAATATCTACATAATCGTCAAATATAATAGGTACTGGCTTGTGTATCAGGGGCAAAATAGCACGTTTGCCCTTCAAGTGTGCGTAACGCTTATCGTCGGGATGCACCGCTACGGCAGTATCGCCCATGATAGTTTCGGGGCGCGTCGTGGCTACGGTCAACCACTCATCCGTTCCCTCTACGCGGTAGCGCACCTTGTACAATTTGCGTTGTTTGTCCTTATAAATCACCTCTTCATTGGAGAGTACCGTCTGCGCCTTCGGGTCCCAATTGACCATCCGCAAACCACGATAGACCTTGTCCTTGCGATACAAATCCACAAAGGTTTTATAGACGGCTTTCGACAGGCTTTCTTCCATCGTAAATCGCGTGCGCTCCCAATCGCAGGAAGCCCCCAATTTACGCAACTGTTTGAGGATGATACCGCCGTATTTTTCCTTCCATTCCCAAGCACGCTCCATGAATTGCTCGCGGGTGAGGCTGCCTTTCGTGATGCCTTCCTCGCGTAGCATCCGCACGACTTTTGCCTCCGTTGCTATCGAAGCATGGTCGGTACCCGGCACCCAACAGGCGTTCTTGCCCTCCAATCGCGCCTTGCGAATGAGCGCGTCCTGAATCGTATTGTTCAACATGTGCCCCATGTGCAGCATCCCCGTCACATTGGGCGGCGGTATGACTATCGTAAACGGCTCACGCTCGTCCGGCACCGAACGAAAATATGCCTTCTCCATCCAATGGGCGTACCATTTGTCCTCTGTGTCTTGCGGGTTGTAGTGCTTGGAAATACTCATTTTTTTTCTTGCGTGTTGATGTGTTGTTGTGTTATCGTGTTATCGTATTCTTCCGTTGCTCACGATAACACGAAAACACCATAACACTTTAACACGATTTTTAGTTTGCAAAGGTAGGGGAAAATGCCTTATTCTTTATTCAGACGCTTCATTCTTTGTTTCAAATAAAAAATCTTGACCATACACATAGGTTCGTATTCTCCCTTGTCATCAAGATTGTCAAAGAAACTTATTTTGGAATTTAGAAACTGTCTTTTTTGCTGGCTTAATAAATATGGTTGTCTGAATTTATTTGATACCTCACTATTTATATTATTCCATTTTGTCTGTCTATCATTTTTGAGTTTACCTGTATTAAGATTTAATATAAATTCTAAATCGTGTTGAATGGCAAGATTTAATTCTTCATCGGTTAAATTTTTAGCTTCAAGGAAGTATCCTGTTTTTCCGTTTTTATACTTCATTAAAGTGGCTTTTTTATCCTTAATTGTATTATATTGAGCTTTCAACGTTTTTCTATCTTCAAAATCAATACAATAAATTTGCCCATTCTCTGTATATTTCAGTTTATTAATATGTTTTTTCTCTCTTGGGTCTAATGTCATAAACAATTCTTTCTTGGACGTGTCACAATGTAATTCCTTTTTATTCATACCATAATCCTCAACTTCTTCGGTACTTTTACTAACAGCTTTTCTACCCATACAACAGATAATCATATTGCGATAATCTGTATCTAATTTATTTTCAATTGAAAAAACAGAAGACTCCGGATGCCAATGTTCTACTTTGGCTTTACAGTATTTTTGGTTGTTTACTTTTTTATATTCAGGAATTTTATCGTTACAATATGCACATAAAAATCCTTGTTCCTTTAATAGTTGCATTTCAAATGCCCCAATATCACGTTCTTGTTTTGTTCCCTGACACTTACAGTATTTTTCGCCATTATCATTCTCTAACTTTCTCATTTCTCCATAGTTGACAGGAGTTTCGTTTTGCTTGCGAAATCTTAAAAGAAAATCAGGCTGTGTGGTTTTTGTTTTGTCTATGTGTCTCATTCTTTATCGGCATTTTTGAGTTCAAATTTCTTATAATTTAATTCTGATTTTGCTTGTTGTAATAATAAATCATTCTCTCCCTCGCCAATTTCTTCTAATAACTTTTCGTAAAAATCATTAGCTTTTGACAGTGCTTCTTCTGTCTGTGCCATTCCAATTTGTCTGAATAATTTGTCTATTTTATCTTCAATTTCTTGAGGTCTGAAATTGATATTATCCTCTCCCATTTCAAGGAGGATTTCTTTTATTTCCCGCCCGTAATATCTCGCGGTTTCTCTAACTTTTCCATTTTCAAATAAATGTACTTCTTGTCCGTCATAATGAGAAAGCAAAAAAGGTGAATGTGTCGAAATTATGTAATGCGACGAGTCGCTGACTTGAAGTTGTTGAATAAATTTACCTTGCCATGAAGGGTGCAAATACACGTCCGGTTCGTCCATTAAAACCAATAAATCCTCATTCGCAAATAACTCGAAAAAGGCATTAGTGATGAGTAATTGCTGTTGACCGTCACTTAAATCTTCGATTTCAATATCCCCCTCCTTATCTATGGAAGTGACATAAACAAGTATTTGAGTTAGCGTTTTTGTGGCTTGCAACATGTCCAAGAGGTAAAATAAGACTTTTTCCTCTACGTACTCTGCACGTAAGGCATACCAAGATTCCAAATTGAAAGAGAGGCGAATTTCATTTGCTTCTTGTGAAAGCGTTTGACCATATTTTCTCAATAGGGTTAGGAATCTAAGCATTTGTGGTGGTGCTTCCCAGAAATTTTCGACATTTCCCTTAGAAAGAAAAGACGGGCGAGTTATGTCTAAAACAAGAAAGTTTTTCTCGCTTTTTTTGAGCCCAAGAGAATTGTTGAGAAAATCATCCGCTTGGGTGCTGTATTGTAAGGACAAATAGGCAGCCGACAATATTTTAAAATGATTACGAACATCAAAGTAAAATAGTTCTCTGTTGGTTATTCGGGACATTTCATCAAAAAATAATCGTTTTTTTGTGTTGGGTTTAAATTCGTTGATATATAATTTTTCGTGAACATCGGCATATTGTTTCAATCTATCCGAAAATCCTGAATAATAAATCATTAAATTCGGCAGAATAAAATATATGTCATCGAATATTTCTTCAATTTCGGCTTTTGAATAATTTGTGCCATTTATTGATATGTTGAAAGGATGAGTAGCCGTTTGTCCTTCCGTTATGGTGATTTCTAATTTTTCTTCTTCGCTAAAGGGATTTTTTGAGCTTACATTACTTGGTGTTTTAATTTCATATTTTAATTGAAAATTAGCTATACCTGCATCTGCCTCCCACCTGTGCAAAGCACTAAAAATAGAGGTGATTATCTCATAGAATGTTGTTTTGCCCGCCCCGTTTTTTCCAATAATGATAGACAAATTATCGGTAAAATCAACGGAAAAGTCATTGATAATTTTGTATTCTCCAACTTGTAATTGTGTGAGTCTCATGCAGTTTCTTTTGTTTTAAAAATGGCTTTTTCAAAGTCTGATATGGCTTGATTTCTATACAGACTTATAGACTTTCTTAATTTTTTTTTCGTATTAATTAAATTATTTATTTCATTAGCGATTTCATTTTGTACTTCAATGGGGGGAAAAGGTATCAATATTTGCTTTAAATTTTTTACGGTAATTGCAGGGTATAATGCGCCGGACATATTGTTTTTTAATTGTTCGATACCGTATTCGCTGGATAAAAAATGTTTCAAAAAATATAAGGAATAATGATTTGAAGGCTTTACCACTGAAAAACCGGATGAAGCTATGAAGCCGTCAAATTCTTTTGTCACAATAGCAAATCTTTTCAAATATGGTCTTGTTGTTCCTATGATTAGATCGCCTTTTTCGATAATTTGAGATGCTCTTTTTGGTGCAGTTTGAGGAGTAATTTTTTGAAAATTGGTAATACCTTCAAGTGAATCAACACTTCCTATCTCTATATAATTTAATGAAACATCTTCATGTTTCTTTTTTGTCCACCTTTTTCGGGTAAAATTGAACACTTCACTTAATCGCTTGATTGGATACTTACTTTTTTTTAAACTTTCATAAAAAATATTATTTTGAGAAAATGCATTCCAACTTATTAAATCAGCGTAATGAATTATTTGAAAAGTAGCCTTTTCTGTTTTCTCATTAATTTTTGGAAGTCTAAGTTTCGCTAAAATTGTCTGTTTAATTCGACTATCCAATTCAATTATCTCTTTCTCCAATTTCTCCGCTCTTTCTATCTTTTTTTGGTAAGCTTCCACTAATTGTTTTTGTTTTTTAATTGGTGAAAGTGGAATCTCGAAATTCAAAAAAGTTTTTTCATTTATTCGTTGTCTGCCAGTGCTTCCCGAACTTGCTTGTTGGCAGAGTTTTTTAAATTCATCAAATGAAGTTAATAAGATGAAAAAATAGGGTAGAATTTTATCTTTATTAAAATCAAATACCAAGAAATCTTGTGTAACAACCGCCCCGTCTAATTCTGCGGGAATAATACCAAATGCACTATTTCTCGCATCAATTTTTGACATAATAAACTGCCCCTCCCTCACATAATACTGTGTTTTAGTACCTATATTTTTACCTAATACCTCGTCTCTTTGTAAGACTCCTTTATTATGAAGCCGGACAGTTACTCGCTTGTACAAGACATCATCTTTTATCGCTGTTCGTTCCCTAATTCTTTCTATTAAACGCCCAATTTTTTCTGATTTTATGTTTGTTTGAAATAAAAATTTACTGTGTTGAGTGGCGTTTACACTCCAATTCGGCATCGCTTGAAAGGAAACAAGGTTTATATATTTATATGTTGTATGCTCATCAGCCATAGAAAATTTGCGGTTCATTAACACCAACTACACGCATTATTTTTTCATTCCCATTCAAAGGATAGCTAATGTCTTCTTCAATATCATCCCATAAGGATAATTTTTTTCTGTAATGTTCAAATTCTTTAGTAATCTCTTTTAATTTATTTTTGTAGGATATAGTTGTACCGTTGGTAACTTCTCTTTCCAACTTTATGGTTGGTATAGAATAGTCAAGTTCTTTTTTTAGATTTGATTTGATTTCTGATTGAATCTTTTTCTCAATTATTTTTCTATCAGATTTATATTTTTTTCTCAATTCATTGAGTGCTTCTGTATTTTTTTTATTCGTAAAATATCGTTGTACTTTTTCAAAAGTATTGTCTAATTCATTTAGTTCAAGTTCGTATTTTTTACTTACTTTTTGCTTAATCTTCTTAGTAATAATTTCATTTTGTAGTTTTTCTTCTAATGTAAATTTTTTAAAAAATACAATACTTAATTTTATGTTGGGGTTGGCACCAAGAGCAACAAAAATATCTTGCGGTACTGAAGTAATATTGATGATTTTAGCTTTCCCTTCTACATAATCTCTCACTCCTTCTAATTGGCTATCATTTAATATTCCTTCAGGAAGCACAATACCCATTCTTCCACCGGGTTTTAAAAGATTCAAACAACGCTCTATAAACAATACTTCTGTCAAACCTCTCCCTTTTTTTCCGGTATCAAATATCTCCAAAATTGGTTTGCCCTTATTCCCTTTTGAATCTGTGTAATCAATCCATTCTTGTAAAGGCTTTACTACTTTTTCTTCATATTCAGGATATTTATCTTTATAGGTTTCAATTTTATTGGCATCGGGCATGTCTGAGGAGGATACCCTTAAATTTTTACTCACTCGTGCGCCAAAAGGAGGATTGGTCAATATCACATCAAATCTTCCCTCAAAAATACCGTTGATATTCAAAAGACCGTCATTATGATGTACACCGCCATGTCCGTCACCGTGCATGATCATATTCATTTTTGCAGTACGCGCCATTCTTGGGTTGGCATCTGTACCATAAATACAGTTGTGAGAGAGGTTGAATAGTCGCCCTTTTTTATTATTTAAATCAAATTCATTGTCGAGTTGTATAAATAATTTGTTTTCTTTTTCTCTGATTTTAGCTTGCTTATCTGCATTTAATTTATCGAAATCTTTTCCCCTCAACTTAGCTCTGATTTTTGCTTTTTCATTTTTTATGGAATGTTCAATTTTATCCCTCATATAATCAAAAGCCTTTATCAAAAACCCGCCGCTCCCACAGCATGGATCGCATACCAATTCGTTTTCCTGCGGGTCTAAAATTTCTACCATGTAATCCACGATAGTACGAGGTGTAAAGAATTGCCCCAATTCTCCCCTAAAGGTTTTACCCAAAAATTCCTCGAAAGCAAGCCCTTTAATATCATCGGATGTAGCGGATAAATTGAACATTTCAAGTTCAGAAACAATCGCCTCAAAACTTGTTCTTTTCAACTTTATACGGTCATTAGCTTCAAACAATTCATCTTTTTCATATACTCTTTTTGTTTCATCAAATAAGTATTGCATGTAATCCTTTGCAGCGTGAGGAGCATTTTTTTCAAGACTTGGTCTGATTGTCTTTTCATAGTTTTTTTCATCTCTCAAAAAGACTTCTTTTGAAAAAAGAACTTCTGCATTATTATTTCTTTCATGCAGAATTTTCATAAAAAGGATTTTACTGATTTCATCAAACGCAGCTTCAGGTGATAGTTTGTCATTATTCCGAATAATATTGTGACACTTAAATAATAACTTACTGAACTCATCTCTTGTAAACTTTTTGGTCTCATTGATGAACTTTTTTATCTTAGAAGTATCTCTAATTATTGATGCTTTGGGGATGTCATTTAAATATACCAAATGTCTCTCGGAGGAAAATTCAGAAATGTGAAAGACCTTTTTTTCTTTTAAGTTTTTTGCAATGAAAAAGTCAGCTTCTACTGCCTCTGCAAACTTTAAACCCGTTAAATAATCTTCTTTTTTAATGGAGATATGTTCTGCCTTGCATTCAACAGCAACTATAATCGACGGTTTTTTCTTCTTCTTCTTTTCCTCAATGTTTTTCCATATTGCTATATCAGCTTTAAATCTCTTTTTAATTTGTACATCCTGCCCCAATTGTTCTAAAGCATATCCGTATTTTTCAACAAGAAATGAAATAAACTCTTGCTTCAACTTTTCTTCTTGAGTATTAGCAACCCATTTTTCCAAAAGTGGAGCATATATTTTATTATCTTTTAATTTAAGTTCTATTTGCATTTCTTGTTAATCACTTTACCTGTTTAATCTATGCAAATATATTAACTTTTAATGAAAATAGGCTTGTTAAAAAATCTATTTCTCTTTTCATCAAATATGAAGCGACATTACATCCACAAAATAACCAAATGAAATGCGTACAACAATACGCCTGACAGTCTATACGCGAGTACGCAAGCCGGAGGCATTACGCTACGTCATATCTACAAAATATCCGAATGGGAATAAAAGGGGGCGAATTCGACTCTTTTTAAGGGCGGTAATTGGCAGTCATTCCACCACTTCCACGCTAAAATCCACATTGAGTGCGATGTTCATTTTAGCCAATATATCAAAATTGAGTGATTTGGTACCTCTGAAAAGTTCGGTCAGGTAGCCTGTGGAGGTGCCGATGCGTTGGGCGAGTTCTTCGCGGCTGATATTTTGGGTTTCCATGCTGCGCTCTATACCGCTAAGGAAAGCGAAGTGCAAGCGTGTTTTTTCCAGTTCGTGCTGTTCTTCGGGCGTATCAATACTCAGAAGGCTTTTTGCTCTGGATTGGATTGGATTATTCAATTTCATAATTAGGTAGTGAGAGTATTCTTACATTCTGAACATCCTTTTTATGGTTTCATTGTACTGCGCTCCTGTTGTGATACATTCCTCTGTGACGACATCTAATTGTTCTAATTTTGCTTTGATTTCTTTTGCATTTTCAATTTTTTTCAAAAAATTCAACTTGTATAGTGCTTGCAATTCCATGTTGATGTCGGCATGTTTGCTTGCTGCCGCAAAGTGAGCCTTTGCATCATTTAGCCACTGCTGATAAGGGCGACATCCACCTCCTAATTTCACCAATTGCAACTCGCTGTTTTTGGATTGAATAAGTTGGATTGTCGTATTTATTTCGTCAAACAGTTGTAATACCTTTTTCTTGCGTTTTCCAAAAAATCGTCCTGCTGTGTTGGCTCGAATGATTTTTTGATGAACCGCCTGATATTCTTCTGTCAACTGTCCCAACTCATCTACCTGTCTCATTAATTTCTCTAAATCTATTTGTGTTTGTACCATAATTGATAAGTATTTTAGAACTACTCAAACACTTAAAATTACAACACATCTACAAAATAACCAAATGAAATGTGTACAGATGCGCTTGGCAGTCTATACGCGAGTACGCAAGCCGGAGGCCTTACGCTACGTACATATCTCAAAATACCTAAAAATGTAGTCAAGTCAGGCAGGTAAATCAATTTTTCGTTTCATATATTGTGCGACATTTCCATACATGCCGCCTTCCATGGCGTGTATCGTATGTGTGACATCTACGTGAGAGCCGAGTTTGCTTGTCCATAGCCCGTCTTGGAGTTGTCGGGCAGCGTGTTTGGGTTGGTTGTTCAATGCAAAAATAGCGACTTTTTCATATCCGGTTTCCGTTTGTCCGTTTGTACAATTGGCATAACCAATAGACGCATACAGGGCAATAAAGGCATCTACGGATTCTTCTTTTTCAATATTCGGTGGCCAGAAATATTCCGGTAAATCGGAGGGCCAATAAAATTTTTCGCTATCCCCGAAAGCCCATGCAATACAGTTGTAGTTGACATCTTGCGGACTCGTCAATAGAAAAGGTTCCTGGACGGAATTTGGAAATTCATTTGGAAAACTCCGGTGCATTTATCCATTTATTTTTGATACCCCATTCAATCCAATCCGTTCTGATAGCTTCCAAATTTCCACTGTGAGTGGCTTCATTAAGGCTAATTCCTGTAATATTTCTCAATGCGTAAGACCAATGGTCATTCGCTTGTATATATTTCTCTAAAATCAAAGGCACAGCCACTTCTCCCATGTTTATAATCTTCTGATAATGAGTATTTTCCAAAATTTCCCTGCCATTCGATTCAAATACAGTTTCAGCTTTCCATTGCTTGTAATACACCTCAAATTGTGCCGCTACTTCAAGTTGTTGGTGAATATTCTCCAATATGCCCACAGCATCTACTTGTGGTAGCATCTCCATAATATCCGAGCGTAATTTTTTAGCTGTATTCATGTTTGCTGATTTTGTGATAGAGCGGTGTATTTAGTTCTATACTTGGCTATGACTTCGTCGTGTGGAATACCTTTTCCATCTGCCATTTGCTGTCGGGCGATTTGGATAGATTCGCCTTGGGCTTGGTTGAGTTCGTCCCACCAGTCTGTGGTGCTTGTTGCCTCTTTACGGTTTAGTAAATGATTGATTGCCGCTATCATCGCTTCATTTTCCATGAGCGTGATTTTTCTGATTAAATCCAATTTTACGGCTTGTATATTCATCTTGAATGATTGTATTTTATCCAAAGATACGGCTTTATTTACACTTTTTCCAAATAGATAACAAGTCCCCTCTGAAGCTATCCACACCCTCAAAATTACAACACATCCACAAAATAACCAAATGAAATGTGTACAACAATGCGCTTGGTAGCCTATACGCGAGTACGCAAGCCGGATACCTTATTCGGGCTATGTAATCCAGTCGAATATATCGGAAGCTATTTGTTTCGTGACGACTTGGTACTTCTTAATTCCAAACAACTTGGCATAAGAATTTAGTCGGGAGCGATACGCTGAATTAATGTCTGACACATAGCTAAAATCCGGCATATTCCAATTGATAACTGACAGTAGAATAATTTCGGTGTTTACGGTGATGTCGAATGGAGCGCAATTATTTATACGCCGTCCGGTTGGTCTATTGAGCAAAATCGAGGAGATTAATTTGAATTTCTTGCTCATACATTTTGAGAGCTTCATCCACAATTGAATTTTTGGGAAGCACACCATCATTAACTTTTTTGAAATGATTAGTCGTCGGTTGTCCGTTTTCACGCTCCAAACTCCAATATAAAGTTTCGATATTTTCACGTTTAGAACTATTAGCTAATTGCTTAATAATGAAATAGTTGTGAGAAGCTAAAAATATTTGAACACCCACTTTAGACATCGCTACCAACATGTCAATCATCTGACGAACAGCATCAGGATGTAGTGCAGTTTCAGGCTCATCCATGAATAATATCGTACCTTTACCAAGTTGTCTATTATTGATTAATGTGGTCAAAATACCTATTTTCTTGATGCCTTCCGCTGTCTGTTGTATGGCAAATTTTTGATTACCTTTTTTGAAGATAAACGGTTGGTCAGCTTTTCCGGTTTGTTCAATTTTACCATCAAATAATTCTTCAAGTGATTTATTAACGGCACTCAAATCACTTACGACCCTTCCCTTAGTAGTTGGTATATCCAACGATTTAATTAAATCTAAATATGTGTCATCAAAACCAACTCCATACTCTTGTTCTCTGATAATACGAATATCCGAAAATGCAGTCAGCACTTCTTTTGCCGGAATGAATAAAGCATTTATCGTATTTTCAGGCAGAGGTTTGATATCATCGCTACAATCCGGTATCTTTTTTTCTGTTCTTTCACCAAATGAGAAGTATATATTTTGATTATATTTATTATTACTTTTTATGGAAAGTTCTACTTTTAATTTTTCCTTGCTTCTCTTTTGTACCAAATCACCCAAACCATTATTTCGAGGCATAAACGTTTTGAGCATTTTATTTGCGAGTTCCTCTGCAAACACCGTTTCAGTCCTTTTTGTTTTTTTTGAATAAATTTCTAAAGATTTGACGCTGGCATATAAAAGTTTTAATAATCCGGTTTTTCCGGTATCATTTTTACCGATAATTAAATTTATGGCAGGAATATCGTCCACTTCTACATCTGAATGTGCCATGAAGTTTTTTATAATGACTGATTTTATCATTCGTGTCTTAGTATTCGTTTAAATGCTCTAAGGTATGACTTTTTCCGCTATCAGACCGAAAATCTCTCTATCATTGTCTGTATTTTTGTTCTACAAGCAAGCAAAATTCCTCTGAAGCTATCCACACCCTCAAAATTACAACACATCTACAAAATAACCAAATGAAATGCGTACAGATATGCTTGACAGTCTATACGCGAGTACGCAAGCCGGATGCCGTCATTCGTCGGCACAGGGGCATTACGCTACATCCCAAATAAAAAGTGCCACTCCGCAGAATGGCACTACTATAATCTCTTAGCGTTTCTTTTGAACTCACTATTATATTTGCGGCTATTCTATTTGTATTATCCTTGTTCCTTTTTCGTCTATTATTTGTTTTTTATGTTCAAGTGTTTCAACGAGTGAAAATCCATTGTAAAACGGTTCGATTAATGAGTATCTTTCTTTATAAAGTTCGTTTCCATCTTTATTGATATGAAACCATCCTTTATTGTCTTTTGCAATTGCATAATCCTTATGAAATATCCCTAAGTCTATAAATACTTTTTGGTTAATTAATTGACCTTTTTCGTCTATATGGCTAAACCCTTTTAGGGTTTTGACACAAGCAATTCCATCTTTATAATCTCCGGCATATAAATAGTTTTTTGAGTATAATCTTTCGCCTGACAAATTAATATGGAAATAATTATTGTCGAAATCACGTACCGTACAAATATTTTCTTGATAATTCCCTGTCCAAGTGTATGATTCGGGATAAGATTTTTCTCCCTTTAAGTTGATATGAAACCAACTGTTATTTGATACGACACTTGCTCTATTGCAGTAATATCCAAATGCTCTATCGTAACGATTTTGATATAAGTCTTCTCCCTTTAAATTGATATGAAACCAACCGGTTTTATCGGAAACCGGCGCAAAACCTTCCGAATGAAATTTTAACACTTGTAAAAAACGTCTATCAAAAACTTCTTCACCATAATAAGTGAAGTGCGTTCCATCTTTTGATATTTTTATTTCGTTATATTTCATTTACTTGACAATTTTTGATTGTAATAAGTCAATTTGCTGAATGGATAAATCGCAAGATTTTAAATATGATGTTATTCCTCCATTTTCAGAAATAACATCAAGTAAAATTTGAATATAATGTTCTTTTGTATCCATTTCACTTGCCAAATAATCCAACAAAATAGTTTCTTTATTAGCCCCTGATAACAAATGAAATAATGTAATCACAATGCCGGTTCTATCTTTTCCTGCGTGACAATGTATGTTAATTGCTCCCTCTGCCCTTAAAATAGATTCAATGACTGACTTTATTGAAGGCTTACATTCAATGGAAAAAAAATGATATGCAATCTCTGTATTTGTTCCTGTATTATGTGTATTTTGAAATTCAATACTCTGATTCCAAGGGTCAAAAGGTGCGTGAAAAATATTGTAATTGTCTTGTTGTTTTTTATCGTAAAATATTTCTTTCAATTCTCTATCTGCACGTAAATCTATGATTGCTTTGATGTTTTTAGATTTTAAATAACTATCCAATCTATTTTCATTTTTATACAGACACAAGGCTGAACTACGATAGATAATACCCTTTTTTATCTTAGAATTGAATTTTGAAATATCTCTAAAATTCCAAAAAAAGTCGCGTTCGTAAATATTTTCAAGAAAATTTATTATAGGTGTTTTATCAACATTAAGTTGGAATTTTTTGATGGATATGGATAGATATTTTTCAAATAAGTCTAATAATTTTCTTTTATGAGCATTAGCAACACTCATATCCATAGTACCCAGTTTTTCAATGCCTAATTTTAGCGTATAGCTATAATCTGTCAGGAAATTTGGTGGCATATAATCGTGTTCTTTTCCACCTTCACATAAGTATATGATTCTTACAAGTGCATTAATTGCGTGAGTATATAATACACTGAACTTGTAACCATCGCTCCTTGCATGGCTACTTGAACAGGCTACAAAACGATTTTGAAAATCAATTATCAAGCCCTCTATTTTAGTCTTTTGGTCAAGGTCAAATAGGTTTCGTTTTTGCTCTATTATTGCTAATAAATGTGATGCTACATTTTTTGTCTTGTCAAAAACAATGGCATTTTTGGGTATTGTTATTTCAGAGCCAAGAAAATATTTATTTAATTGGGACAATTGATTGCATACGAAAACCTCCGTCAAGATGTAATCATCCGTTAGATAAAAACACCATTTATTTTTTTGTTTCAGATGAAAAAAATGTTTCAATTCCTTAGAAAATGTTATTTGAATTGTGTCTAAAAATTGCGCTTCGCTAAAGTTTTCAGTTACTAAGATTTGATAATCAATATCGCTATTTGCCTTGGGCGTATTTCGCCCAAAACTTCCTATGAGAATAGTGCTATTTATCGTTTTATTATTTTTAAATAATGAATTAAACTTTTCTATTAATTGTTTTTGAATCATCTTTTTAAATCGGTTTTCTCATATTACAAGTTTTACAAAGTTCATTTGATTTGTAATTTTTGACGAGGTTGGTATAAATTGGGCTTTCCAAAACGTCTTTGATTGTAGTGGTTTCAATATTACCGAAATCGCCCAAAGATTTCCGTAAATTGTCCGGCGCACAACAAGGCGATATTTTACCGGTTGCAGATACCCAAAGTTCTTTTTCAAGAAAAGGACATTCGTATGCTTCGGGAATATGATTCGCCGCTTTTTCGTTGATTGGTAGGATGTTTTCTAAAATTATTTGTTCTCCATTGGGCTTTCTATATGTTTTTTGAACTTGGATAGCTTGATGGACATATTTGTTCCATTGTCTGACACTTTCGCTACTATCTCTCATAGATAGTGATTTTATTTCATCAAAATGCGCCCAAAGTTGATGTCCTTTTACTCTATCTACACCCAAAGAAATCGCTAATTTGACTATATCAGCCAATTCGTGCATATTATTCTGCATGAATGTAAGCTGAAATGTTACTCGGCAGAAATATCCTGTTTCGTTAAAGTATTCATTTCTGTATTTTATAAATTCTTTTACATTTGAAATTGATTTATTAAAATCAATCCCCAACATTATTTTTTTTGAGGTTTCTTCGGTTGCGCCGTTCCAACTTATTTTAATATCTGTCGTATTCGGCACAATTAATTTAGCCCATTCCGTTACCGTTTTTTTGGGAAATGTACCATTGCTTGTCAAATTTATCTTGATGTTTTTTTGTTGGGCTAATTCAAAAATTCGGTCAAATTTTTTGTAAAGCAAAGGTTCTCCCATCGTTGAAGGTATAATTTCTTTAACGCCCAATTTTTCAGCTTGGCGAAATATATCTTCTACGGTTTCAAATTTCATTCTTCTACGCTTAACGCCTGTTTCTTTGTACAGATTAGGGATGAAGTCGCTATAAGGGCTGTGTTCTTCACACATGATACATTTTAAGTTACAATCCTCCGGGTTTGTGTCAATTGTAATTCTCCAAAATTTAGAAGAAGTAAATTTGTCATATATTTTTTCTAATTCTTCGCAATGTTCTTGGATATTAAGTACACTGCCATCTTCCGAAAACAGATACCCTTTTTCTCCATATTGTTTTAGTAAATCGGGGTTTGCTATTGCAAATTTCATTTGTTCGAGCAATGACTTTGTACTTCTATGCTCAAATAAAAGACCGTTAACTTTATGTCTGACGTACTCCTTCATGCCACCAATATTTGCGGTAATGACCGGAACTCTACAAGACTGCGCTTCATGAATGACAAGCGGTGAGTTTTCTGTCCAGATAGACGGAACGACAATACAATCTACTTTTGCAAAGACCTCATTTGCTATGTTTTTATTGATGTATTCGCCTACAAATTCAATCTTATTTTTACATTTTGCAGCCAGTTGTTTTAGAGCTTTGGTACTCTGTCCATTCGTCCTGCCATAAATTCTAAGTGTTACATTTTCCTCTATTTCGTTAAATGCTTCAATCAGTTGATTAATTCCTTTTGCCGGAATATGCGTACCAATGTAGCCAAAAGTAAAGTTTGATTTTTCTTTTGATTTCTCTGTCGGAGTCAAATATTCTGTTGGAAAACCATAATCAAGGTAGGTTATTTTGTTTTTGGGAACAGAGAAGTCATTTACAAATCTATTCAACAAGTACTTTGATGGAGCTATGAATAAATCGACTTTATCAATAATTGATTTTGTCACAATCATCCGATTATGAATCCACTTGCTCCAACTTTCAATGTCTTGTTTTTCGTCAAATGAATTTCCACTAAAATATACGCTGTAACAGCTTGTTGCACATTTGCTATCCTCTTGTCCACTGCATAGCTGATTATTGTTTTCAAGTCCTATACTACGAGTCAGAAATTGACCTCTCGGACACATTAACCAAAAATCATGCAAGGTAAATATTATTGGTATTTTTTGTCTATTTAGTTCGTTAATTAAACCTGTTGATAGGTGGTTTAGATGTCCTACGTGAGCAATGTCGGGCTTTATTGAGTTTATTAATTTAGCAAAATTTACATCCATTGCCTTGTGCCTGTAACCGTCTTTTCCTTGTGGATTATTCACAAAATACAAATCAAGATTTTGGTGTTCATTTTTGTGTCTTATCTCAAAATCTTTCCTGTAAGGATTTTCTTCTCGTGTAAAAACAGATACTTGATGTGTTTTTGATAATTGGTTACAAATCGATTGGCTGTAAACTTCTGAGCCTGCATTGTAACTCGTTGGATAGCCATGAATAATTTTTAATATGTGCATGTCTTGAGATGTTCAAATTTGTTCTGAATATTATAAAGTATAAGCAAGTTTCTCCGAAGTTATCCAAAATTACAACACATCTACAAAATAACCAAATGAAATGCGTACAACGATGCGCTTGGCAGTCTATACGCGAGTACGCAAGCCGGATGCCGTCATTCGTCGGCAATTACGCTACGGCTTTACATTTTTCTAAAAAAATCAGTATCTTTGATAAAAATAATTGCATGAGTACAACATTGAAAATCAAAGAACGTCTGCACCGCTATGTAGATGAAGCGGATGATTCATTTTTAGAAATCGTCCACGCAATGTTCGATAAATACCGGGAACAGCAGGTAGCAGGTTACGAAGCTGACGGTACGCCCATCACTTACGAAGAACTGAAAGACCAATGCGACGAAGCAGCAGAAGAAATTGAAAACGGTAATTATCATACCATTGAGGAAATTCGTAAAGAAATGAAGGAATGGTAGAATACGACCTCCAAATATCAAGTCGTGCGAAAGCGGATTTGCGGAGTATCAAAAAGTATCTCCGAGAAAACGTCTCCGATTTTAGAGCCGAAAAAGTTGCAAACAGCATATTAGACCAAGCCGAAAAACTCCGAAAAATGCCTACGGCAAACTCATTATTTCCAGAAATCAGCACCGAAGAACGAACTTACCGCTATGCCAGAAAATGGAAATACAAGATTATTTTCTACATCAACGAGGAAAAGAAAACGGTCAATGTTGTGAAAATACATCACAGTAGCCGGAATCCTGATGCCTTGATAGAGGAAGCTAAGAATTGGGAATAATCACATCTACAAAATAATCAAATGAAAAGCGTACAACGATACGCTTGGCAGTCTATACGCGAGTACGCAAGCCGGATGCCGTCATTCGTCGGTATATAGACATTACGCTGTGCAGTTATCCACGTGCTTCATCTTTCTTCAAACAACACCTTTTATACTTCTTACCGCTTCCACACGGGCAGGGTTGATTTCTTGATATTTTCACTGTGGTTTGGGCTTGACGTGCCTTATCGTATATCCGCTTTGACTTGATATATAGCTCTTTGACGACTTGACTTCTTTGTCGAAATAAGCTATCAAGGTCTCTATAATTGTGGTATATACCTTGAAGAATGGATGACATAAGGGCTTGATTTCCCTCTTTAATTTTCCCTTTTTTCGTTTTATAATTGTAAAAATATTCCGCTATATGTGTCGTTTTATTTTGTTCCTCACCTTGTTCAATCTCATAAAACGACAAAAATACATCGGTACACGGACAGGTAGGATTTTTGCAATAGGTGTCAAATATGACATAATTTTTCCCTTTCAACTCTGCATAAAACTCAGAACAAGGAAAAGCATCAGTGTAAAAAAACATCAATGTCGGGTTTCTATAATGTTCTTCTTCAAACTCAAAATCTACTTCGTCAAGATTTACATCTGCCAGTAGTTCAAATTTGGAAATAAAATATTCTTTTCTCAAACTAATCCAATCCTCTGCGGCCAGTCCATTTTTAAACAATCCTTGTATATATCCCCCGTCCCCCTCTTTCGCATATAAATCTTTATTATATTTTGAGCGAACTTCTTCTTCGTGAACATCAATTGGCAGACAGTATTCTATATCGGATGTTCCCAAATTTTCTTCCTTTATTATCACCATATTAACAGCACCACAGTTGCACGTTGGGTTGCTGCATACATTCAATTTGATGAAATAATTGGTATCGGAAAATAGCCTTCCTACCGGATTCATGCGTAGTTGAAATCCGATTTCTCTATCCTTTTGTTCAGTGATTAGTCTTTCCATTTTATTAAAATCCAAAATAGATGAAGCTTTTTAAAACTATCCATACTTTCAAAAGTACATCACATCTACAAAATATCCAAATGAAATACAATCAAACCACCACAAAAACATCCAATCCATTTCTCCATTCGCTACATTTTTTATAATATTACAAAAAATATATGATGCAATACATTCTTATTACAGGCGGCAATGCGGGAATTGGACTGGCAACTACCATTGCATTGGCTAAAAAGGGTGCGAAAGTAATCATTGCCTGCCGAAATGAAACGAAAGCAAAACAAGCCGTTTTGGATATAAAAAAAGCTGCCGGAAGTGAATCGGTAGATTATTTAGTGTGCGATTTATCGAGTTTTGATTCAATTAAATCCTGTGCAGAAAACTACTTGAATAAGTTTGGTCAGATAGATGTGCTGATCAATAATGCGGGGCTGTTTACCAATACTTTACAATTGACAAAGGAAGGTTTTGAATTGCAATTTGGGGTGAATCATTTGGGGCATTTTCTCTTGACACATTTATTGTTGGATGCCTTGCAGAAATCCGCTGAACCACGCATCGTCAATGTGAGTTCGGCTGCACATATTAATGGCAAAATAAATACGAAATCCTTTAAAGGTGAAATAGGCGCAGAAAAATATAAAGGGCTGGCTGCTTATGCACAATCCAAGTTGGCTAATATCTTGTTTACCAAAGAACTGGCGCAGCGTTATCCGAATATTTGCAGCCATGCACTGCATCCCGGCGTAGTGAGTACAGAGATTGCACAGAAAGAGACGAATTGGTTTTTTAGTACAGTATGGGGCTTATTTAGACCTGTGATGCTAAGTGCTGAAAAAGGCGCGAGAACTTCGGTTTATCTGGCTTCTTCTCCCGATGTATTGAAGGTTAACGGCAAGTACTTTGAAAAATCTAAAGAGAAAGAACCCTCGCCTTTAGCCAAAGATGAAGCCCTTGCCAAACAGCTTTGGGAAGTCAGCGAAACATTGATTGCATAGCAAACTTTGTGATTTGGTTTGCCTTATTCAATCACTCCCAAGTCGGAAAAAAGGCATCCCGAAAATGTTTAATTTCTAAGTCCGGTTCGATGGTAATGGCAATAATATCAAATCGAATCGCAGCTTCATGTTTTAATTGATTGGTATAAAAAACGGCAGCTTCCATCATCAGGGCTTCTTTCTTATCGGTCACACCTTCTTCGGGGTAGCCAAAGACATTATTTTGACGGGTTTTGACTTCTACAAAAATCACAACTTCTCTTTTTTTTACAATAATATCCACTTCCGCCTTGCCTACCGTCCAATTGGTCTCGAGTAGCTCGTATCCTTTTTTTTGTAAAAAAGAAACTGCGATTTGTTCGCCTTTTTTTCCTAAATCATTGTGTGCTGCCATTGGTTTAGTTTATTGAGTTTATTGAGTTTATAAAGTTTATTGAGTTTTACCAAAGGTAAAATTATTTTTATGAATCTACTAATATGTTGAGTTGTGATTAGTTGGTATGCCGGAAGAGAGATTCAACTATCCACATATTTATCCCGAAAGCTTTCGGGAGGGAGTGGAAAACGGATATGGATACTTGAAAACGATAAGGCTCTAATGTCGTATCGTACAAACGCAACACAGGCTGGAAGCACTGTGCTACGGATGCCAAGTTAAAGCATTTTTAAAAATAAAAAAAGACCTCGTTAGTATCGTAATTCGTAATATATGTTATTGAACAGGCTGGAAGCACCGTTCTACGTTTTTTATTTAGGTACTCTTGACGAGATACCATTATTATTAAACCAAAGGATTTTGTCTGTACCACTAACATCTCCGTCCATGTTCGTATCACTATTGCGATAATTATCAAAGACTCCGTTTTCAGCTGACCATATTGCTTTATCCAGACCGTTGATATCGTAACTGACAATATCGCTTTGGTCAATATCACCTCCAAACATCACCCATTCACCCGTCGGGAGTTGTTTTTGTCCAAAACCTGTGGGGTCTCTGAAGCTATCTGCTGTACGAAAATCGTAAGTGAGCGTACTGTTGGTAATTTCAACTGCTTGGGGTGACATGATGCCTATATGGTTGCGATGCTCTACAAGAATATAAACGGAGTCAACACCTACACCCGAAGGCAAGGCACAACGGTTGGGGAACCTGATGGTGCCGTCTTTGTGAAGGAGTGCAGCGGTTTTAGCTAGCTCTGTACTTCGTGTGGTTTCGGTGCGGAAATGTACCAAGACCCAATCTACCACATCGGAGGCGTAATCGGCATCTGTCCAGCCTGTACCTTCTGTTCCGGTATAGTTCCAAGGGGCGTAGCTGTAGGGTTGTCCGGCAGGTGTGGGCGAGACGAGACTGCTTGTGGGAGTTTGTCCGGGCAATAAGCCTCTGCCAACGTTGAGTTCTGTTGTCATTTCTGCCACTACCGGATTGTAAGCACCTTCCATCCACGCAGCAATTTGAATGTCAATACAATCGGGTTCAATAATAATGACGACCCGGGCAGTGCTACATTGGCTGGGGGTAGCATCGTCGCATACTTCATATTCAAAACTATCTGTACCTGTAAAATCAGCACTTGGCGTATATGTATAAGAACCATTTGAATTGAGTACCAATACACCGAATGAAGGCTGAACCAAAGGCGGTGTACTGACAATAAGATTGTCGCCATCCGGCTCAATATCATTGAGTAATACATTAGCGTTTAGTGGTGTATTTGCTTGTGTGCTTGCATTATCATCAATAGCTATCGGTGCATCAGGCAATGGATTTACGGTGATGGTGATGGTCGCAGTATCACATAATACGGGGTTTTCGCTATCACAAATTTCATATTCGGCAATGTCTGTACCATAGAAATTTGTATTTGGTGTATAAGATAAAAATCCGGTGCTGATTAAGAATGATGCTGTGCCATTCGCAGGCGGGCTAATAAAATTAATGTTGGTGGTTAGGTTTCCGTTATTAGGTTTTATGTCATTATTAATGATATTACGAATAATAGGAACTTCCTCGTCGGTGCTAAAATTATCATCAACAGCAATAGGCAGGTTATTGACCGACATGATATTGATTTCTGCTAAAGAAGGCATACAAACGGATCTTGTTATTGGATTGATGATAATGGAATCAATGGTTTCGTAATTAATAAATAATCTTGGCGCAGATGCCGGAACACCATTATAGCTTTCGGCAGTTCGTGTACCTGTTCCTTCTAAGAGG
The DNA here is from genome assembly GCA_938028705.1 of uncultured Saprospiraceae bacterium. Taxonomy (GTDB): domain Bacteria; phylum Bacteroidota; class Bacteroidia; order Chitinophagales; family Saprospiraceae; genus JAHDEO01. The sequence continues at coordinate 25,511 of CALIZI010000067.1, forward strand.
AAGGTCATCGCATTGCCGCTTGACCAATCTCCTCTATCAATAATTTCCTGTATTACAGTGCTAATATCGGTACTATTATAGGTGTTGGCTATCGTCCAAGGGGCTATATTATTCCAAGTAGCTGTTGCATTGGTACGGGTCTTTGAACTTACACTGTAAGCGATATTGGAAAAGGCAGGTGAGTTGCCTGTGGCTTCTGCATTAATGCTTAGATTGGTCGTGTCGGACTGTACTTCATCTGCCGTAAATTGCAGGTAAGCATTCATAATCACTGCTCCTGCGGGTATATTAATATTGGTAATACGCACACCAACAGTGCTGTAAGTATTTCCGTCATCTACCATCAGGTCAAGGTCAGTACTGGTGGCATCAATAGAACCGTCCGGCACTCTTTCTTCTACATCATTAGCTCCCGAATTGACCTGTCCTGAATAATTTTTTATAGAAGAATAAACAAGGGTGTCCGATACTGTTGTCAACTCACAGGTTTCATAAATAAAATTATCCGTTCCGGTGAAATCGGAGTCGGGTGTGTATGTGAAATTACCATCGGGATTAAATATAATAGTACCGTTGGTCGTACCTGATATTAAATTGTTTGTTGAAGTCGGTGTTGGATTGGATACCATGTTATTGAGTGGCACATTTCGAGGTGTGGTATAAGTTTCAGAAACAGTACAATCAACAAGGATTGGATAGTTGTATGTTTCAGTACATTCGTAATATTCGGTCGTCAATTGGACATTATATGTACCCGAATCGTTCCATGTTACAAGGGTAGAATCTGTATCAGAAAAACTCGGATTAGCTCCCGAAAATAACCAACTACAAGTGATATTCGGGTCGGGATTGTCAAGGGTAAATAAGGCAGGAGCAGTAGGACAGATGAGTGAAGGTGCAACAATATTCGCCTCCTGACAAGCCTCATTGATACGTCCGGGCGTACCATAATCGGAGTTGATAGCAGAGGATGCTTCCCATGAAGCAGGCAGGCTATTGTCCGCTCCATTATAAGGATTGATAAGCGACAAGGTAGGTCCTTCGCCGCCCGACTCGGTGGGCCAAGGTGTTTTGTCATTAAAAACGACATAATCGGACATACATTTGTTGTCATCAAACAAACTGACTCGTTTTTCTTCTTGATTTAAATTAAATAAAAAATTGCCTACATAATTCGTCACATTCGGAAATATGTCTGTAAACATTGTCGCATCTTCAACCAAGACCAGATATGCACCGGGCTGTATAATTGTGCCGATTGGAATAGTAAAATTATTAATATTATCATAAAATTCCCAAGCGGAAATATCGACTGCCGTATTATTTGGATTGTATAATTCAATCCAATCGCCGGGGTCAGTTACGGCATTATTGGAGTTGTAATTTATCTCGTTAATCAGAATTGGTGTAGCGGCTGTGGCACAGGTCCGGCTGTTTTCTTGTCCGGGTGTACCTGCACAGGTTTGGTCGGAGCGGAACCAATTTAAAGGGTCGGCATTATCGAGCAAGGGGTGGCGCAATTCGAGCGAAGGACCATTGCCGTCGGGCATTTCATCCCAAGAGTTTCTATCGTTGAATGGTACACTATCCAATACTTCATTTTTATAATCCACCAAAATGAGCGTCTCACCAGCGTTGCTGAGTTCGCCTTCATATTGGTCGTAAGGCACGAAGCCAAATTCTTGTTGAAATATGCTAGCATTTTCGGCAAGTACAATGAACTGTTGGGGTGCAATCGTCGCATTTGGAGGGAAGGTATAAGTAATCCCCGACGAAAACCTGCAATCGCTCAGGTTGAGTGTGGTATTGCCTGTATTTTTAATTTCGATATATTCTGTTTCTTCCCAATCGATATTGCGACAAATATTAGATGCGTGATAATGTATTTCATTGATAACGAGGGCAGAATGGTCTTGATCTACATAAAAATGACGCGGACACATAGCAGACCAAGCGGAATCACTGACACGCACACGCGCACGAATCTCTAGCGGACCCATAATGCTAATCGGTCCGCTATACACTTGTGCCGAAGGGGAAATACCGCCGCCTTCCAAGCGCGGGTCAGTGCCGTTGGTGGTATAATAAATCGTTCCGTTTGCATTCGGATTAAAGAGTGTTAATTGATAACCGGAATTGACATCACCGCCATATTGACTGAATTGTACACTTTGAATGCTCGGATAGCGTCCGGCATTTCGATAGTAATTCAGGAGATTATTAGTACGATTTGGTAGATAATTATTTCTGACATCCTGACGTTCTTTTGTCCATTCATCATTGACATCCCAATTATTTACACCTATATGAGATACTGTACTAAAGTTAAACGGTTGATTGCCCCAACGTGCTGATTCTGCAATCAAAGGTAATTGTACCTGATTGGCGCGTTTCATATACATCTCGTCCAAAACAGCGGGTGTGAGTACGCCATCGTTGAAACAATGACATTCCAATCTGTCACCTTGCATGACTTTAAATTCATCATCATTATTTACACCGGCAGGAATAGGACCTTGTAAGCCAAGACTATTGAAATTGACCAAAGGCTTGAAAGCAGCGAAGGTACCCGAATTTCCAAGTGTCAAATCAAAATCCCAGATAACGAATTTGTAACCGCCATTTCCGGGTACGGGGTCTGCGCCACCGAGATTATTATTGTTTTTTGACCATTCGAAATTTGCACCATAATCATTTAAAATGGCATAGTCGGCGGTCTGTTGTTTGTCTATATAATCTTCATCAAAACCTGCCGATTCCATTTGACTGTAAAAAGTAGGTGATACAGGCTGACTCCAATATTCATCACTTTTACGCACTTCTATTTGGTTTCTCGTTTTTTCGGGAAAATAATAAGAGACATACCAGGACTCATCGGGGCGTTCCATCAACTGATAATGCCCCATGTACTCACTATTTACATACAGATGCACAAAGCGTCCGTGTGGTGCGGGGTAGCCCATTTCCATTTGTACATCCCATATAAAACGATTGCGAATGAATTGGGCTTGCGATTCGTCACAAAGCTCACAGTTTAGTCCATCCTGACTAGCCCCCCGGAGCAAAAGTTTTTTAAATTCATTGACCGCAGGTATAGGATAGTCATAACCATCATCATCAAATAGTGGATATTTTAACTCCGGCGTGCCATAAATACTTTTAAATTCTAAGCGATAATTTTTTTTGAGATTCTCTGTGCTACTTCCCCAAGTCTGAATACCACTATGCACTTGAAATGCCGAAGTACCATCCGGGAAAAACATTTCTACCGAAGTTTCTACCTCTGCACTAACCAAATTATTGGAATCAACATCCGAAGAAACCAACGAAACAGTAGGAATTGCCAGAAGCGCATCACGCATTTTTGAGCCGTAAGTTGCACTATTCGTGATATTCCTCTCCATGTAAGGAGCCGTAATAATATCATCCAAAAAAATATAAGAATGCGTAGTGACCGGCGTGACAATAGCTCCCGTATAAGCAATCGCCCGAATGGAAGTTGTTTTTGAAATAGTAATCGGACCGGTATATAAGATGCCCGAAGCTATACTGGGTTTGGTATTATCAATCGTATAGCGAATCGTTGCCGCAGGGTCGTCCGGCACAAGCTCTACTGTAAAGGGATTATCGTAAAATCCCCGTTCTATACTAAACGCTATTTCCGTAACTTGTGCTTGCGTTATAGTAATTGTAAAAAAAAGACAAATAAGTGTAAAAGAATGCTTTAAAAATTTTTTTTTGGTAAAAATGAGGTTTACAGAATGTGTGAAAAATGTCATTTGAATATTGTTTTAGCCCTTAGTTTTAAACCAAGTGAGTTAATTGTTATTTTGGCAAACATGATAATAAGACGGAATATTTATCAAAAAGGTTTGATTGTTTTTGGATTGTTTTTATTATTTTAAAATGAAGAACAATAGAGTTGAATGACGGCTACCCTTCTAAGACCGGACAAGATGACAGACACTTTTGAAGTGTCAGGCATCACTAGCACTTGCTAATCACGATTTTATAAAACATTCTTATAACTTATTGGTTATCAAACTGTCCGGCGTTAGACGGGTAGCCTGAATGACTTTATAACCATTGACAATTAATTTATTATAATTTAAAAATAATAATTATTTGTATAATTTAAGGTTGCACTGAAATAAGTAAAAAAACAAATAAACTATTTTTGTGTGTATAAAATGCTTAAATTTGTGTTGACAGATGTAGTATCATAAGACGTATCATTTATGTTCCATGCCAATGTAGTTAATGAGGATGCCCTTCTA
>CALIZI010000068.1 GCA_938028705.1 uncultured Saprospiraceae bacterium
TTCAGACAATTCCACGGAATCTAGTAGTTACCAGTGGGAATACGAACTTGTATTGAACCGAGCTTAAATTTAATTATTTTTAACTTTTTATCAAGGATTTATTAAGGGACTATTCCCCAATTTCCTCTGTCCAAAGTCTAAAAATAGACTTTTATAGCAAAAAAGCCCACACAGGGGAACCTTGTGCGGGCTTTTTTGCCTACAATTGCGACTTCGGGATTATTCACTACTTCGGCACCCGCGAAGATATACCATTATTTTGCAACCAAATCCCCTTATCCACTCCGTTGATGTCACCGTCAAAATTGAGGTCGGCGGGAAAGTATATATCAAACCGACCATTAGTGGTATCCCAAACGGCTTTGTCGGACGCATTGATGTCGTAACTTTCTATGTCTGTACTTTGGTCAATATCCCCCACATACATGCCCCATACGCCGGGTGCGAGAGTTGTCTGACCGAACCCTGCACTGCCCGTATATGAATTTTGCGTGGTAAAATCGTAGGTCAATGCACCATTTTGCACAGCTATCGGAACGGAAGACATTGTTCCCATGTGATTGCGATGTTCTAGGACAATATAAAACGGTCCTTCCTCCGCCACTTCCAAGGGGCAATTACTCATAAATCTCAGTGAACCGTCTCTTTGGAGCATTGCGGCGGTTTGTACCACTTGGTTAAATTTATTGATGTCTTTACGGAGACTAAGCAATATCCAATCTACGGAGAGGCTGTCATAATCCGCATCGGTGAAATCTGCTCCTTCCTTGCCGGTATAGTTCCAGGGGGCTATGTGGTAAGGCTGCCCTGCCGGAGTAGGCGTTGCCAAGCTACTTGTGGGTGTTTGTCCGGGTAAGATTTTTCTGGCGTTAGCAAGTTTGTTGGTCATTTGATTGATTGCGGGGTCATACGCACCTTGCAAAAGCACTTTGATATTGGGTTGCAGACACTGCGTGTCGCAGTTATCGGCGATGCCGTTGTTGTTTTCATCAATGCAAGGGATTTGGTAGGTGATTGTCAGGCGCGGTGCATTATTTTCGGAAGCGTCGTAGGTGTCTGCTGTTCGGCTGCCGTCGCCTTGTATCATAAAAGTGAGTGCATTGCCGCTTTCCCAGCCTTGCTTGGAGATGATGGAATTGAGCAAGGGAGAGAGATCGGGGCTGCGTTGGGCTGCGCCCGATTCACCCACGTTGTTCCATGCGGGAACATTATTCCAGTTGACTGATGTTAAAAAATTTCTATTTGATAAATTAAATGCATTATTAGAAATGGTTGGACTATTCGTATTATCTTCTATGGAAATGGTAAAATTAGCGGATGCAGAGGAGGTCTCATCTGCCGTAAATTGGATATAGGCATTGCTGACAACAGCCCCGAGAGGAATATCCAAATTACTGAATCGTAAACCAATATTATATATCAATGCACTATTATCTTCATCATAAATTATATCCAAATCACCTGAGGTGAAATTGATAGAGCCGTTTGAATTATTTTCTTCTACATCATCATTACTGCTACTAATTGATTGTGAGACAGTTATAGACGCATTGGATGTACAGTCGCAGTCGGCATCACAGCCATTTGGGATACCATCCTCATCAACATCGAAGGCATCATTAGCCCCCTCGCAAATATCAAGATTATTACAAACGCCGTCATTATCCGTATCCATGTAAATACCACCTGTACAATTGAGATTTGCATCATAAGTTTCGCCTTGTGTACAAATATCACCATCTTCGCAGAGTTGTCCGGGAATGATATTATCCTCCCAACAGGTAAAATTGGATACATTTTCGGTTCCTGCCATGTCAAATGTGCCACCCATATAGAGTTCGCTGTTTTGAAAAGCTAAGGCATTGAGGAGGTTATCTACGCCGACATTGGTATCTGTTCCAAGTGCTTCCCAACCCAAGGCAGATGACCAACGCACTAAGCTATTCACGATGATATTTTCATCGGGTGCATTATTGAGTGCTGCTTTGAAACTGCCTGCTACATAGAGATAGCCATTGTGATAGGTAAGTGCGTTGACATTATTGGACAAGCCGTTTTCTATATTTTGCCATTGATTTGTACTTCGTCTCCAACGGGCGATTCTGTTGACAGCATTTCCACCTGCCAGTGCGAAGTTTCCACCCACATAAATATAATCCGGCGTGATTTGTATGGCTTGTACAAAACCGCTTGTTCCTGCTCCGAGTGTTCCCCAAATGCTTCCGTTCCATGTGGCGATTCGACTAGCGGTTTTGCCACCTGCAAATGCGAAATTTCCTCCAACATACACCACATCATTTTCGTCGATAGCGATTGACCGGATTTCATTACCTGTTCCCGCTAGGCCTGTTTCGCTGTCCGTTAATGCCGACCAAATATTATTGCTGTAAAGTGCAATATTATTTGCGGTAATTCCATTGGCTTGTTCGAATGCACCGCCAATGTAAATGCGATTGTTGCTAGTGTCTGCCCTCATGGCAAGTACCGGTCCGTCCGTGCCGCTGCCAAGTGTCTGCCATATACTGCCGTTCCAACGGGCGACATTATTCGTACTTATCCCGCCGATTTCCGTAAAATTACCGCCCACATACAAATCGCCGTTAGAATCAAGTGCAAGGGCATAAACAATGCCATTGACACCCGAACTAAGCGAATTCCAATTTGAACCGTTCCAATGGGCGATATTTTGTGCAGATATACCACTCCCCACAGTGTTAAATGTACCACCGATATAAATGTTGCCGCTACCGTCCGAAACGATAGCGTTTATGGTACCGTTTGTACTTATCGAAACGGGGTTACACCACGAACCGACACCGTTTACGGCAGTTGCAGTGGGAGTAGAAAAGCCGTCTTTTAAGCGATAGATGGCACCGGCTTCCCGATAATCTGCGAAATAAAGTTCTCGATTGATGTCTTCTCCGAAAGTGGAAACAAAAAGCCCTCCACCATTTTGATTTTCAGCGTTAAATAAGAGCCTTCGATTGACATCACCCGTTGTCGGGTCATTATCCAAAAACCATACTCTGCCAGATACGTAGTCAGCAAACACATATTTTCCGTAAATATCGGGATCGGTACTGCTGATTTGAGAACCACGATAGACATAACCTCCCGTTACAGACTTATCGTCTTGATTTCTATCGTAGGTGTAAATCGGAAAAACAGGATCGGACGGTTCAGGTACGGAAAATGAATAAACGACATTCCCCTCATAGCGTTTCCAACCGTAATTACCGCCTTTTTCTATGAGATTGATTTCTTCAAATTGATTTTGTCCCACATCGCCTGCCCAAAGAAAATTGGTGACGGGATCAAAGTTCATCTTCCATGTATTTCGGAGACCCCAAGCATAAATCTCGTCTGCACCATTTTTCCCTACAAACGGATTATCAGGCGGAATGGCATAGCCCGGACAGTTGGTATCTACATCCAGCCGGAGAATCGTTCCGAAGAAATTAGTATTGTTTTGTGCGTTATTTTGAGGGTCTCCACTACCGCCGCCATCACCTACTGAGGCGTAGAGATAACCGTCAGAACCGAAGGTGATTTTCCCGCCGTTATGATTGGAATTAAGTTGATTTTTCACAAAGGCAATGACCTCGCAGCCACTCGAAACATCAGCAATATTGGGATTTTCCGAATTCACTTTAAATCGTTTAATGACGATTTTTACCAATTCGCCTTCAATATCCGTCAGATAAACATAAAAGTAGCCATTCTGCTTATAATCAGGGTGAAAAGTCAATCCGAGTAATCCCTTTTCTTGTCCTGCATCGTATTCAACTTCATCGACGATGTCAAGAAAGGTGGTGCTGCCCGCTATATTTGAATTATTGTCAAATACCTTAATATATCCTTCTTGTTCTACGACAAACAAGCGGTCGTCTCCCGACACACCCGTATTTTGAATTTCAACAGGAAAGCGAAAAGTGAGATTCGGGAAGGCATTTTCGTAGGTGATTTGGGCGAATGTAGGGGGCATTAAACTCGTTAAAGACAAAAATAATATTGCCTTTTTTAATACATTTAAATATATCATGATTTGCTTAAGTTATTCATAAAACACATATACAATTTGAGACTATCATCTTTGACGGCTAACAGCAATTCTCTAAGTTCTGTTAATCAATTATTTATAAAATTATTTTAAAATAACTTATTTAATTTTGTTTATATAATTAATTAAAAATTAATTAAATTAATTTTGGTTCTACTGAAATAAGGATATTTTTGAATTATTATTATAATAAAAAATATTTATAAATAATTAATTTTTAATGATAAATAAATTATAAAATAATTTTAATTGATTTAAAAATGCCTATATTTCAGTGCGACCAATTTTTTAATTATTATTTTATGTAAATATTTTTAATTCAATTAACTATTAGACTTTGGACAAAATGGGAATTAGGAAATTGGGATCTTCGGTTTAAAACCGTAATTCATTGATAATCAATTAAATAAGTTTTATTAATAAAATAAAACATGCAATTAATTATTTTTTGTAAAAATCTAAAACAGAAGGGATTACCTAATTTCCCAATTTCCCAATTTCCTTTGTCCAAAGTCTAATTAGCCAAAAGTATAGAAATAAAATTTAAATTCAAAACTCCCTTTTCTGTTAAATTTTTTCGAGTTCAAATTTTCATTGATTTTCAATTAACAATAAAGGTCGCACTGCAATATAAACAGATTGTAATTTGTTTTTTGTTAAAAATGAATAAATTATAAAAATTATTTATTTTAAAATAGCCTAAAAAACGCGCTTATTTCAGTGTAACCAATAAATAAATTAAAATTTTATTTTAGTTAATTTAAAAAACCAAATTTTATTTTGAATTAGGCTATGAAAATTTTGAATTTCAACAAAAAAATGACCTCATTCGAAATATTTAATAACTCGAAAGAATTTAACAGAAACGACAGCTCAAAATATTAATATTGTCAGTTGCGTAGTGTTATGGGTCTAATACTAGTCGTCAACTGAACTATTTCTCACTCCAAAACGTTACTACCCACACATGACAACATTCCCACAACATATCACCACTTACCCACACATTATGCGCCCTTGCGGTGCATAATATCCTTTTCATTCTTCGTCGTCAAACAAAAAATCCGTGCAAATCCGTTAAATCCGCAAAATCTGCGTTCCAACTACGTATATTTGCGCGAATTATTCATCCTCCATTATCAATTAAATGAAAAGATACACAGTCACCGCTGCCCTCCCCTACGCCAACGGTCCGCTACACATCGGGCATTTGGCGGGAGCATATTTGTCCTCTGATATTTACGTGCGTTATTTGCGGCTTATGGGGCGCGATGTCGCGTATATATGTGGGTCGGACGAACATGGGGCAGCCATCACCATACGCGCCAAAAAAGAAGGCACCACACCACAAGAAATTGTCGATAAATATAATGCACAAATCAAAGATACCTTTGAAAAATTGGGCGTTTCCTTCGACATTTATCACCGCACAAGTGCGCCGATTCATCACGAAACTTCGCAGGAATTTTTCCGCATTTTATTGAAGAATGGCGAATTTGAAAAGAAGACAACGGAACAGTACTACGATGCGTCGGCAAATCAATTTTTGGCAGACCGATACATCAAAGGTACTTGCCCGAAATGTAGTCACGATGCGGCTTACGGCGACCAATGCGAGAACTGCGGCAGCGCACTCAGTCCGACAGAATTGATAAATCCCGTCTCCTCAATTACAGGCGAAAAACCCGTTTTGCGCGAGACTTCGCACTGGTATTTATCGCTCGACAAACACGCCGATTGGCTCGCCGAATGGATTGATACCGGCAAGCTCAACGGCGAGCAACACCATGACCCGAAGGAGTGGAAAAATCACGTCTTGGGGCAGTGCCGTTCATGGGTCGGCGACCTCCAACCGCGTGCCATGACCCGCGACCTCAATTGGGGCATTGACGTGCCGCCTGAAGTCGAAGGTTCGGAAGGCAAAAAACTCTATGTGTGGCTCGATGCGCCGATTGGTTACATCTCGGCGACCAAGCAATGGGCAGCCGATAAGGGCAAAGATTGGCGACCTTATTGGCAGGATAAAGACACCAAATTGCTGCATTTTATCGGCAAGGATAATATCGTGTTTCACTGCATTATTTTCCCTGCGATTTTGAAGGCGACGGGCGATTATATTCTACCGGAAAATGTTCCCGCAAATCAGTTTATGAACCTTGAAGGTGATAAGATTTCGACCTCGCGTAACTGGGCGGTATGGGCGCATGAGTATGTAGAAGATTGTGCCGAATCGGTTGAAAATCATATAGATGTATTGCGCTATGTATTGATAAAAAATATGCCGGAACAGAAGGACAGCGAGTTTACTTGGGGCAATTTTCAGGAATTGAATAATACGGATTTGGTGGGTAAATATGCGAATTTTATTAATCGCGTTTTGGTGCTGACAAATAAGTATTATGACGGTGCTGTGCCGGAATTTGATGCGTCAATTTCAGTGGCAGGTTCTCAAGAAGAAGGGACGACTTCGACTTATGCGGCAGAGTTGAAAATTTTGCATGAAAAGCTGGTTGAATTGACGAATTTTATTGAGGCTTATGAGTTTCGTGCAGCCTTGAAAGCCTTGATTGAAATATCAACGCTCGGTAATCAATTCTTACAATTCAATGCGCCGTGGAAGCAAATTAAAACAGATGAAAATGCTGTAAAAGTCGTCATGAATTTGGCTTTGCAGATTGTGGCGGTATTGAGCGTGGCGAGTCAGCCCTTTTTACCATTTACCAGTAAAAAAATACGTGAATTATTGAATTTGAATGATTTACAAAACGGTGATTTGCAAAATATTTTAGCGACATTAGAAAAAGGTGAAGCTCTTTTGTCCGCAGGATATACGATAAATAAACCAACACACCTATACACACGCATCCCCGACGAAGTGATTGAGGCGCAGATTGATAAGTTAAAAAATAGCCGTCCACAAAGCATCGAATACGCACCCGTAAAAGATGAAACGACCTTCGATGATTTCACAAAAATAGACTTGCGTACAGGCACGATTACCGCCGCCGAAAAAGTACCGAAAGCGAAAAAATTATTGAAATTGACCGTTGATTTGGGCTTTGAATCGCGTACTGTGGTGTCGGGGATTGCGGAGTTTTATGAGGCAGAAAATGTGCTTGGTCAGCAAGTCGTTTTGGTGGCGAATCTTGCGCCGCGTAAATTGCGCGGGGTGATGTCGGAAGGGATGATTTTGATGGCGGAAAATGAAAAAGGGGAGTTGGTATTTGTGAGTCCGGCGGAGGGTTTTGGGAATGGTTTTGTGGTGAAATAAATAACACGAAACCACCTTGTAGGGACAGCGCATGCGCTGTCCCTACAAGGTGGTTTCGTGTTATTTCTGTCTTAAAACGCAGATTTTTTGTGTGGAAATTTGTATCTTGAAATTGCTTTTTTAATGAATATCAAAATATGGCTCTTTTATCAAAAGGAAGATTGGCAAACATGATGCTGGAAAAACTGGAAAGGATACCTAAAGGATTCACGCCTATAAAGGATATGGTCATTGCTCAATTAGGGGCAATAGGCACTTTATCTACTAAAAAAGACTTAAATGATGCGTGGGATGTCATGAAAAAGAAAGCCGTCAAATTGCACCCCGATAAGTTTATATTAGACGGCAGAAAATCATTGTGTTGGAACGATGGCAGCGTGAAGGTTTTGGACAAAAAAATCACAAGTGCCAACTTCAAAAAACTCAATGAATTGGCAGAATTAGAAGGCTGTAACGTCAATTCAATGGTGGGCAAATTGATGACTTTTTATAAGAAAAATAATAAATAATTATATTAATTATGACAGCATTTCTTGATTTAAAAGCGCAAATAAAAGCGCAGGTAGATTTGATTCCTGATGATAAATTGGAGGATGCACTGGCGTATTTGGGGCAGTTTGGAATTAAAAATAAAACTCAACATATCATGAAATATGTGGAGGCTTGGAATGAGATGTCGGAGGAGGATTTCGAGGAATATCTGAAAGCGTATAGAAATGATGCCGCTGAAAAAGAGACTTGGAGGGATATGGCAAAGGATGATTTCGAGGCATGTATGAAAGTGGCTAAGGACAGTGGTATTAATAATTTTGAGAAATTTAAAAAGAAAATGGGAAGAGAGCATATTTTATCATTTGCGGGAATATTTGAGGATATGGATGATGAGGTTTTTGATGATTTGACCATTAATCTGCATAAAAATCGCTCAAAAGATACATTTGATATTATAGTATGAGACCCACTTTAATTGATTCAGACATTATCTCATATTTTCTAAAAAATGATGAGGATGTTTACGGAAAATTCATCGAATATTTAGAAGAATACGACCTTTTGAACATATCAATAGTAACGTATTATGAAGTTCTCGCTGGAGTGTATCACAGAAATGCATCTCGTCAACTAATGCGTTTTGAAATGATCATATCTATGTGTAACATAATACATTTGACTACTGAATCCATAGAAATATCTGCCCGAGAAGCTGCACGCCTAAAGCGACAAGGCATCACAATAGGCACAGGCGATATGCTGATTGCAGGAACGGCTTTGGCGCAAGGATTTGTATTGGCAACCAACAACGAAAGACATTTTAATCACATCAATAATTTAGAAATTACGAATTGGAAGAAAGGATAATGTTTTGAGTTAGATAAATCATTTATCATGAAAATATCAGTCAAAAATTTGGGACCCATAAAAAGCGGTACGGTCAATCTGAACGAGCGATTTACCGTTTTTGTGGGCTATAATAATTCGGGGAAAACGTATATGGCGAATGTGATTTGGTCCTTTTATCATCATTATCTGAAAAGTGATTTAGAAAATAATAATGGTGCATTTCAGCAATTCGCCGATGAACTTCCTGCGAAAATTATTAATGATTATTTTGTAGTGCCAACACATCATTCATTCAAAAATTTTAATTTAAACATAACTGATAACGAATCAAATAACACAGCATACACGCCTTATTTTTTACCTGCCAATCGTATTTTTTATCCCTCTTATTACAAATACATTTTTTTATCAAAAAAAGAAGAAAGCGATGCTGTTGAGGAAAAATTGAGAACGGGAAACGGTAAAGAATTACACGAAATTATCGAAAGACCATATCACAAATACGTAGATGTGTTGTTGCAGCACATGGCAACTATGGGCAAATTTCCAAAAGATTTTTATGCTGATATTCTTGATGAATTAAGGCAGATGCTTGGCGGAGAAATTATCTTGAAAAATATCATCGGTTTTCCAAAAGTATTTTTAAAACTCAATAATGGTGAAGAAATAGAAATGCACCTCGCTTCTTCTTCCAATAATCAATTGGCATTATTTTATTTATATTTAAAATATTTCTGCAAAGCCAAAAACAACCTCCTCATCATAGACGAACCCGAAGAAAACCTCCACCCAAATCACCAAGCTGCCCTTGCGAAGTTGTTGGTAAATTTTGCCAATCGAAATAATAATAAAGTGATAGTGACGACGCATAGTTCGTTTTTTACGGATTGTATTAATAATTACATTAAACTTTCGCAGATACAAGGTAAAGGAATGGACGTACCGGAAGAAGTGAGTGCAGAGTTATTGTCGGATTTTAAAGGCTATGCCTTGAAACCTGATGATTTTGGCGTTTACTTTTTCAACGGCGAAAAAATCAAGCCCTATCGTATGCGGGAGTACGGTGTATTTTTCAAAGATTTCAACGAAGCCACTAAAAAAATGAATGACATGGCGAGTTGGTTGGATGGTGTCATTTACGAAAGCAAATACAGTAATGTCTGATTTTTTTAGAAAAAATAGGGCGCATGTTCAAGAGTTTCTCTATGATGTTGAATACATTACACCTTTAGAAGATGATGTATATGAAATAACCGAACCCAAAGCCCATATCGAAAATAATGACCTTCAAAGCGTTACTATCAGCGACATTCCTTGTGATGCGCTTTACCCGATTTCATGGATAATTGATACCGAAACCAAAGAGGATGCACTCGAAAATGTAGCATTGAAAAAACCCGAAAAGGCACTGATATTATTCACTAGCGATACGGTGTGGGTGATGATGTTTGAATTGAAAACTTCGGTACATCTTTTCAGAACAAAAAAGAAAAAGAATGTAGAGGATATATCCGGCATTATTAAAAAATTTGAGGACGGACTTCAACAGATTTTATTAAGATTTCCTCTATTCAATTTTGATAATTCCCCGAATATAGAACACATAAAATTTGTAGCTGTTACATGTTTTAATAAAGAATTAGTTAGCAAACAACTTTCGGAAAATCCGCTTACTGACTATTCAAAATATGCAAAAATATTTGATTTAAAAACACCAAAAACAATACCCATCAACATCTTAGAACAATCTATTGAACTCACTTTTTATTGGATTCAAAACTCTGATTTCGAGGGTTCTCCTTCTGAATTTGAGCTTAGTTTGTCTAAAATAATTCCTATTGAAGAATTGAGCAATGCCCAATCCACCAACCTAAAATGTCCACGCGAATACGTATGAACAACAAACTAAAACTCCCGCTACTCCTCACCTCAATTGCCGTCACCGCAATCGTCGGATGGCAGATGTACAGCCGTTGGCAAGTCGGCGAACTGTGGGGACATCGCCCCTTATTTATGTATTTGGGCTTGATGGCTACGGTGCTGTTACTCTTGGAAGGGCGATTTGAACGCAAGATACAAGGCGGACGCAAACTCTTATTAATCAGCTTACTAAGTGGCGCATTATTAGCCGGAGGTTTCACGCCGATGCCATTTTTTCCTTTGATGTTTGTGGCTTTTGTGCCCTTATTAATCGTAGAAAAACATATCACCGAACAGCGTGGACGCTCACGCGGTGCAATGTTTAAATACGCATTTTGGGGCTTATTTTTGTGGAATGTATTGAGTACTTATTGGGTGACGAATACGCTGTTTATGGCGGGTATTTTGGCGGTGTTGCCGGGTACTTTGTTGATGACGATTCCGTGGGTGTTGTTTCATCAAACCAAATCGGTACTTGGCGATAGATTGGGTTACGCCTCGCTGCCTGCCTATTGGATGACGCTCGAATTAGCACACCTACATTGGAAAGATTTGAGCTGGCCCTGGCTCAATCTCGGCAATAGCTTCGCACGATTCCCGGAGATTATTCAGTGGTATGATATAACGGGAACTTTCGGTGGTTCGCTGTGGATATGGGTGCTTAATTTGTTGATTTTCTTTTTATTATATAATTATTTTTATAAAAAAGAAAAAATAAATATTTCGAAGATAATATTGCCTACGGCAATTTTTTTATTACCTCTTATTTTTTCTCTAATAAAATATTTCACCTATAAAGAAGAAGGAAAACAAATAGAAGTCGTCGTTATCAATCCGAATTATGAGCCGCATTACGAGAAATTTGAAATTAGTCAAGCAAAACAATTAAAGCGATTTTTTGATATTTCAAGAGAAGGTTTGACCCCCGAAACAGATTACTTGGTCTTCCCTGAAACGAGTTTTGGCAGAGTATGGCATAATGAAATTGAGGACAATTCCGCTATCAAAGCATTTCGTAATTTTCTCCAAGAATATCCTAACACAAAACTTATCACAGGATTAAGTTCCTACCGTCGATTTGGGAAAAATGACCCACCACCAAAAGCTCCACGCACATTCGTTCGCGGACGCGATACGACGGTGTATGAAAGCTATAATTCGGCAATTCAAATGAGTTATAATGCCCCCGAAATTCAAGATTATTTCAAAGCCAAACTCGTACCGGGTGCAGAATATCCGCCGTTTTCGAGTCTGACAGTTTTCCGTCCGATAGTGGAACAGTTGGGTGGTTCGATGGCAGGTTTGGGAACACAGCCGGAACGCGAAGCCTTTTTTAATGAAGATAAAACCGTGGGTGTCGCACCTGTGATTTGTTACGAATCTATCTTTGGCGAATACGCAACAGGCTACGTGCGGGCAGGTGCAAACGCGATGTTTATCGTGACAAATGATGGTTGGTGGGACAACACCGCCGGACATGTACAACACAATCATTTTGCCTCGCTGCGGGCGATTGAAACACGACGCAGCATCGCACGTAGTGCCAATATGGGAACAAGCGGTTTTATCAATCAACGCGGCGATAGATTCGACGGCAACCCTTACGGAGAACAGGGATTCAGACGCAGTAAAATTACGCTCAATGATAAGGTGACATTCTATGTGCGGTATGGAGATTTGATTGCACGAATCGCGCTGTTTTTGTCCGTAATTTTGCTTTTGGTGAGTTTTGTGCGGGGGCGATTACCGAAGTAACAGGATAGGAATGTAGAAACTGCGGATGGGTGCAGATGCTCATTATCAACTAATCGCATCATTTATCTGTTATATAAAATGTGTTATTTTTTTTCTTTAAAACTGTCCGCTATTTAGCCACATAAAAGCAAAGAATACCTTATTTTTGCGCTTTCAAATTTTAAAAAAATTATGTCAAAAGAAATTGCTAATTGCTTAATTATCGGTTCCGGTCCTGCCGGATATACCGCAGCTATATACGCTTCCCGCGCTAATCTAAAACCCATACTTTACACCGGTCCCGAACCCGGCGGACAGTTGATGATTACTACCGATGTAGAAAATTATCCGGGTTATAAAGACGGCGTAATGGGTCCGCAAATGATGGAAGATTTCCAAAAACAAGCCGAGCGTTTTGGTACGGATGTTCGTTTTGAAATGATTACGAAAGTAGATTTTTCCGGCTCGCCACACAAGGTTTGGACAGACGGTGGCAGCGAAGTTCATGCTCATACTATCGTCATTTCCACAGGTGCGAGTGCCAAGTGGCTGGGCTTGGAAAATGAAAAAAGACTTGCCGAATCGGGCGGTGGCGTATCCGCTTGTGCGGTGTGCGACGGCTTCTTTTATAAAGGAAAAGATGTGGCGGTAGTCGGTGCAGGTGATACTGCGGCTGAGGAAGCACTTTACTTGTCCAATCTTTGTCCTACCGTACACATGTTTGTGCGTAGAGACGAAATGCGTGCTTCCAAAATCATGCAACAACGAGTACAAAACCGCGAAAATATTATCATCCATTGGAATACAGAAACGGAGGATATTTTGGGTGAAACAGAGGTAGAAGCTGTCCGCATTTTTAATAATAAAACAGGTGAAAAAACCAACATTCCACTCTCTGGTTTTTTCGTGGCTATTGGTCATAAGCCCAATACAGGCATTTTCAAAGATTGGCTGGATATGGACGAAACAGGTTATATTATCACCAAAGCCGACAGTTCAAAAACCAATATTGAAGGTGTATTTGCAAGCGGTGATGCACAAGATCATGTATATCGTCAGGCAGTGACTGCTGCGGGTACGGGTTGCATGGCAGCCTTGGATGCCGAGCGTTGGTTGGGCGAACAAGGAATTGTTTAAGTGAAAGAAATGTAAAATGTAAAATAATAAATGTAAAATGTAAAAGTGTCAATAGTACGCGAGAAAATATTTTAATTTTTATTATTTTTAATGTGTTAAAAATTAATAAAATAGAAAAGAACTAAGTCAGTTTAACGCCTGTTCCGACGAATGGCAGGTATACACTTTTACATTTATTATTTTACATTTTACATTTCTAAAACGGTCTCTCTTCTCATTTAAAATACCTTCTATATACTGGTTTTCTTGCCGCAAATTGTAGCCACATCACAGGGTACAAGAGATAGTCCGTCAATCGTGTTGGCGTAGTGTAGTGAATATCATCTATGATAATGGCACCTGAATCGTTGCGTAAAATACGATGTCGGTGTTGCCAAGTCTTTAAAAAGAAAGGTAATTTAATGCCTTCGTCAATGAAGTATGCTTCTTCGTCGTTGATGCCATCTTCTACAATACGTGCATTCCAATCTTGCGCTAATCGCCACATTCCCAAGCGAATATGTACCTCATCG
Organism: uncultured Saprospiraceae bacterium; assembly: GCA_938028705.1. Taxonomy (GTDB): domain Bacteria; phylum Bacteroidota; class Bacteroidia; order Chitinophagales; family Saprospiraceae; genus JAHDEO01. The sequence continues at coordinate 13,976 of CALIZI010000068.1, forward strand.
CCCGTCTTACTGCCATCAAATCGCTTGAGTTGTAAAGGCATTAAAGGCGGCTTCAATGCTACAAACAAGTCTTTATCAAAACGAGCATATACCGTTTTATAATCCTGATTGACCTGAGTACGGAGGGTGATTCGCATATCATTTAAATGTAAAAGGGTATGACGTGAAAATTATTTTTATACAAATTTTATTATTAAAAATATAATTATTTTATTATTTTAAAAATAAAAAAGAAAATTTTAATAAATTAAAATCATTATAAATATTTTTTATATTAAAATAAAAATTTCATAAATTTCAAATAAAATACGCTGCGTACTATTGATGCTTTTATATTCATTATTTTAGGGTTTAGGACAAATTTTTAATTTTATGCTGAAATGATACTGTACTGACGACTTTAGCCAACCTGTGCGATTAAAATAAGTTGAGACTTGCAAATCGACTTTTTGCGATAAAGGTACGTTAGTACCGACCCTGTTTGTAGCAAAATCTAAAGAACAAACGATTAAGGTACATAGTACCGACACCCTTATGCACCCAGACAGTGTCGCTCCTACGGAGCTTAGGAGATTTTGGGGAACATTTTGCTACAAACAGAGACGGTACTATGTACCTTTTTGGTCAAGCTAATTTTAATCGCACAGGTTGACTTTAGCCGTCAAGTGACTCGGCATCCCGCGACGGCTAAAGTCGTCGGTACGGGCGATTAAAAATTTGTCATGTATCCTTATTTTACATTTTAAATTAAAAAAAATACGTACTATCATCACTTTTACATTCATGCTTCCGCCTTCTTTTCATCAGGATATTCTATACGTACATGATGAATACTTTTAAGCAATTTTTTCAATACACCTTTGCAAATTTCCAGTTCATTAAACGTCAAATTACAATCTGAAAACTGGTCTTGTTTGATTTTACCTGAAACGATATTGTCCACCAAATCATTAATGCTTTGCTCGGTGGGTTGTTTGAGGCTTTTGGCAGCAGCCTCTACCGAATCAGCAACCATTAATATGGCTTCTTCTTTGGTACGCGGCTTGGGTCCGGCATAGCGAAACAGGCTTTCGTCCACTTCCTCGTCGGGGTGGGCTTCTTGGTGTTTTCTATAAAAATATTCGACGCGGGTAGTGCCATGATGTGTGGTGATAAAATCGGTAATAACATCGGGTAATCCTGCTTTTTTTGCCATTTTTTCGCCTTCCGTCACATGTTCAATGATAGCTTTTGCACTATCCAAATCGCTGGTGTCATCATGCGGATTGCCATTACTTTGATTTTCGATGAAGTTGAGCGGGTGTAGTGTCTTTCCGATGTCGTGATATAAGGCAGCCACCTTGACCAAGAGGGCATTGGCATCAATGGCTTTGGCAGCGGCTTCGGAAAGGTTGGCAACTTGCAAGGAATGTTGGAGTGTGCCGGGTGCTTTTATGGACATTTCGCGCAGCAAAGGTTTGTCCAAATCCGAGAGTTCGACTAGGGTAATTTCGGAAGTAAAACCAAATATGCGCTCCAATAAAGGTATGAGCGGATATGCCAAAAGGGTTAGAAAAACATTGATAATCAAACATACATGTATGATACCATGCGGTCTGAAACTCAGGTGCATGATAGAGCCTTCTTTAATGAGTGATAATCCGAAAAATGCCAGACTGTAAACCAATAAAATGTAGAGCATAGAACGGAAAAAGAGGTTCATATAACGAGTACGTACATTGGCGAGAACAGCTACAATACCTGCCAATATTTGAACGAAAGTAAACTCATAACCCAACGGTGATAAAAAGCTGGCAATCAATACGATAACGATGTGAGTAAAGAGTGCGAGTCGCGCATTTTGAAAGTTTTTGATAACGACCGGAACGATACAAAAAGGAATGGCATAGAGCAGACTGCTAATCCCCGTACTGACGACAAGATAGACCACCAAACTAAAAGCAACTATCCACATCAGGATGAAAAGAAACTGTCGGGAATCGTCAAAGGTTTGGCGTTCATTCATCTGCAAAAATCCGACGAATACACTCATAATAAGTGCAGTCAGCAGGAAGTATCCGAAGAGTACCCAATAGCGGTTTTTTTCTTGTGTAATATTTTCTTCATAAGATTTTTTGAGCGAAAGGAGTTGCTGATTAATCTCGCTTGTAATGATGTTGCCGTTATATACAATCACATCGCCTTGCCGCACCATGTCGCGCGAAGGCGTGATTTTTTCGTTCTTTTCTTCGGTATAATGTTCTTGTGTTTTTTGCTTATCATACACGATATTCGGAACGAGCGATTCTTGTAAGGGTCCGGTCAGGAAGGCAGGCATTTTCAAGCCGCTTTTGGGCAGGGTGTCAATGATAAATTCGGTAGCGGTACGGCTATCATAGAAATTTTGTACAGGTACTTCAACCGTATTTCTGTGGGTCACTCTTATCTTAAATAAATTGCCTCTGTCTCTGTGTTCGGAAAAGAGTTTAATCATACCTCTCCGGTACAGACCTTGGAGTATATTCTTCCCAAATTGTCTATAACGTTTCTGATTTTCAATAACTTCTGTATAAGATGAATCGTCGGCAACTTTAATAATTTTCTGTGCAAACAACTTATCAAATCTACTCAATCCATCTGCTGTATTCTCCGGTACACGATTGTAATAAGGGCTAAATTCAGCATCAAAAATCTTGGTTTCTTCTCCGATTTCCGCCTCCGATTTGAGAATGGAAAAATCGAAAGGTGCTTTCAAATCATCATACATCCAACGCTGCCCTTCTCCAAAATTATATTGAAATTTGACATGCCCCGGAAATAAAAAACTGATAAACAGCACCACCAATCCTACCAAAAGGTATTTAAAAAAAGTCGGTACGGTTTCTAATATTTTTTTTGTTTTACTCATATTTTACGGTTGACGATAGACGGCAAACGGTTGACGACCAACGATAGACGGCAAAAGATAACTATCAGCGCAATATCTTGAAATATATTGAATATTTTTTACAAAGAAGATTTTAATTTCATTAAAATCTCCATAGCATACCGTTTGCCGTTCCCCGTCAGCCGTTTTACCTGTATGCTTCAATATTTCGGGTAGCTGATTTAAGGATTCTGAATGCTGTTTCTGCCATCACGTTTTTCTTTTCGTCCAATGTCGGGTTCACTTCAGTAACTTCAAAACATCGTACTTTAGTATCCGATAAAATAACAGACAGAAATGCAATGACTTCATCCTCAAACAAACCATTCGGAACGGGCGTACCTGTGCCATGCGACACCACATCGCAATCCAAACTATCCACATCGAAAGTCACATAAATAATATCTACATCTTCCAATCGCTCCAATACCCTTTTTGCAGTCGTTTTAAAGCCGTCTTCCCGCGCTTCTTCCACACCTATTTTGAGCATGTGGTGACCATGAATCATGTGTTCTTCCTCTTCTTCGTACGCTCTCAGCCCCAGAAAAACGACATTTTTGGGCAATACCTTTGGCGAAGGATGCCCTACGCTTTTGATAATTTCCCAATTCGCACGTGTTTTTTCATTAATCACGTTTGGTTTCAAACCAAATTCTATGCGACTTTCCGCATCCAAGCCCATTGAAATCCCAAGCGGCATACCGTGCATATTGCCCGAAGGTGTAGTGTAAGGCGTATGCAAATCGGCATGAGCATCTATCCAAATAATGCCCAATGTTTTATCGGGAAATGCGTTTTTCACACCTGAAATAGTGCCGCCGGCTACCGAGTGGTCTCCGGCAAGAATGACCGGAAAATCACCGCTCCCGAGCGTCTTGGAGACTTGTGCGACTATACGTTTGTATAGCCTTACCATCCCCTCAATTCGCTTGGCATGAGGGGTTTCCAAATCCAATGTAGGGTCAAACAGCAAATGATTTTCATGCTCTACTCTGACTAAAGGATACTTTTTAAAATACTCGTCTTTTGCATTTTCAGCGGCTGTTTTTATCGCACCTGCACACAAGCTCGCACCTCGTGTACCCGCACCTATTTCAGACATTACTTCTATTAATTGTACTTTTACCATGTTTGAGTTTAGTTGATTAGGTAATTGGTTAATTAGTTGAACAGGTGGTCAGGTAGTCATTATAAATAATTTGTTTTTACTGATATAAATTCACATTTCGCTAAAAACAAAATTAAAAAATAACAATTGAAGTGAAATGCCCCGTACCGACGACTTTAGCCGACCTGTACGATTAAAATAATGGGCGGTAAAATTCCGCTTTATGCCATTCAAGATGCCTTAGCATCGACCCTGTTTGTAGCAAAATCTAAAGAACAAACGATTAAGGTACATAGTACCGACACCCTTATGCGCCCAAACAGTGCCGCTCCTACGGAGCTTAGGAGATTTTGGGGAACATTTTGCTACAAACAGGGGCGGTACTATG
>CALIZI010000069.1 GCA_938028705.1 uncultured Saprospiraceae bacterium
GGCATGATTAGATTTACCATAAAAGTAGTTGACACTTTTTCACGCAGAGAACGCAGAGTTCGCAAGAGGGTTAATCATTAAATCTCTGCAAACTCTGCGTTCTCTGCGTGATTACTCAATTTGAAGTGTTCACTGTATTTCTAAACATGCCTAATAAAAACATTTAATTTGAAACAATATTCTGATTAAAGTATTTCTATGATATTACATTTCTAATTTAAAAATTAATAATAATAAATAATTTCAATAAAATAGTGGATTTAGAATTTTACATTAAAAATATAATGTATTGTAAATTTTTCATTTCTTTGAAAGTGAAATGATATTTTGAAAATTATTTTATAATGAAATAAAATAATGTTTTAAAAAATCTTTTATCGAAAAAAATACGGGAACCTACGGTTATTTGATAAAACAATTTACCTAATACTACATTTCCTAATTCCTCAATATCCAAAGTCCAGTTATTATGAAATAATTTAAAAATGCCCTTATTTTAGCAGTACCATTTTACTTGGACTTTGGACAAAATGGGAATTAGGAAATTGGGATCTTCGGTTTAAAACCGTAATTCATTGATAATCAATTAAATAAGTTTTATTAATAAAATAAAACATGCAATTAATTGTTTTTTGTAAAAAACTAAAACAGAAGGGATTACCTAATTCCCCAATTTCCTTTATCCAAAGTCTAACATTTTACATTGACTTCAATAAAGATGAATATCAACATGAACGAACCTAGGAATCGGACTGAAATTATCTATTATCTTATTCATAGAATGTCTCGCGTAGAAAAGCGACACTTCAAATTGCAAAATCAAGTATATGGAAAAGAAGATAAGGCTTTCATAAAGTTATTTGATTTGTTCAATAATATGAAGGTATATGACGATGATGCCTTAGAGGTTTTTTGGGAGACAGAAAATGTACAACATAAAGGAACTTGTATTGCTTATCTTTTGAGTAAAGTTATAGAAATAATGTACTCAAAGGGCAAACAAGATACCTTGTATGTCAAAAACTTAATTGAACCACATATAAAATCTTTTCACGTATATTATAGGATACATCTACTTAAATTGGCATACAAAGAATTAGATAAAGCAGAAAAAATAGCCAATAAATACAATGACCTTAGTGAGCTTTTTCGAGTACTTAAACTCAAAGAGTTGGTTGCAGATATAACTGCCCATAGTGAAGACATATCTGAGCCTATAGGTGTGTTATTAGAAAAACTTACTGAGGTATCGGAAAAAATTACCCACCAACTATATTTGAGAGAATTAGCGGAAAAAGTATATAATGGAAACCCGTCAGAATTAAACGAAGCGCGTAAAGAACTGCTGAAATATGAAAAAAAATATGACGAATTACACCCAAAAGATAGAATAAATTTTAATCGTATTCTTGCACGCTTTTTTCATAGAAAAATGAACTATGAAAGAGCCTTTTCTTTTGCAATTCTTAATCTGGAATTATGGAACGACATGCCATATCTAATTCAATGTGAGTTCTACAGTTATCTGGTAGAGTGGTCAAATATGATTATTGCCGGAACTTACATTGATATAGGCATAGCATCTAAGCACCATCAAAAGTATAAGAAACTGCCACAAAAGTATAAGGAAATATTTAGCAAAACATCTACAAATGTCAAAATATACTACTATATGGTAAGTCATCTATTTGACGTGATATGTATATTGCACTCAGAAAAGTATTATGAAATAGAGGGCGTTAATAAAGAAGTAAAAGAAACACTTAGGCAATATTCGCCTGCACACCTAAAGCAAACTCATTTTTATTATGTTCTGTCTCGTATTTTTTATGTTAATATATTGGCAAAATATTATACAGAAAGTGAATATTGGCTAAATCAAATACTTGATAGCTCCCTGCCAATTATTCCCAGAATTTTGGAGGAGATACAAATTTGTAAATTGCTTATTAATTATGAACAAAACAATCAAAGTTTATTAATATCAAGCATTAAAAGCCTCGAAAGAAAATGGAAGATTAGTCCGCCTAGCTCGCCTAATGTTTTGCATGTACTCAAATTGCTAAAAAAAATTCAGCTAAAATCTAATGAATCTAATCTTCCTAAACTATTTGAAGCCACTTATGAAGAAGCACTTCAAATAGAAAAAAATACAAATAATCGTATGCCTTTTTCTAAGTGGATTGCACAACAAATGTGAGTGTAAAAATGCTTCATTTTTGACTCAAAAATACTTAAGTTGTATTTCGCTGATTTTGAAAAGAGAAAATATCCGAAAAAAAATATGAGCTATATGGTATTTCAAAATCACCCTTCAAATTGGTATGAGGAATTAATTTAATGTATTTTGTTGTTTTTTAAAGCCGACTATTACTGTGATTTTGCTGATTTTGAAAGGAGAAAAAAAGTATAAAATATTGATAATTAAATTTTTATACATTTTAAGCTAATTTTCGATAAATAATACCTCAAATTATTTGTTGTAAATTTAAATTAAAATAAAATTATATTTATGCAAATTTACTTAGTAAAAAACTGATAGTCAAGTATTAAATTTTATTTTCTCACTTAAAAATCAGCAAAATGTAGGGTATTAGACTTTGGACAAAGAAATTGGGAAATTAGGTAATCCCGATAACTATCGGGACTTTTTTAGATTTTTACAAAAAATAATTAATGATGTGCCTTATTCTATACAATAAAATTTATTCAATTGATTATCAATGAGTTATGGTTTTAAGCTAAGTTTCTCTCTCGGCTGAGCCGAGACTAATTCCCATTTTTTCCAAAGTCCAAAATAATAAGAGTTTTTAAAAAACTTTGATTAGCTAACCATGAAATGATTATATAATATTTCAAAAGCAAAAAAAACAAAAAAAATAAGCACTTGAGATGCCAACCTTACTATTGCTTTTTACATCTTATTGGCGTAGTTTTGTCATCACCTTCATCCACTTGCCTTACGAAACATCCAAAATTTTTAAGCTACATACGAGAATCACTATTCGTCATATAATGTATTGATTTAGATACATTACTACGAGTAGAGGCTAATGTCATTCACTGCTTGGCGAACACACCAATTATTAATGCATTACAATCAACTTAATATAAATCAGTTAAATGAGATTATATTTTAAATTATTCTTTTTGTGCTTACCCTATTTAAGTTTTGCACAAACTTATCCCGATCATTTTGGAACAGGACAATATTCAGGACTTAGTGTATCATCAAGTGATGGCATCGTTAATCTTGCATTAAATAAACCTTCAACCCAGTCCAGCACATTTAGTAGTACCCATCCTAGTTCAAATGCCAATGATGGAAGATTTGATAATATCAACCATACACTGAATGAAACCAATGCCTGGTGGGAGGTAGATCTACAGACAATTACCAATATCACAGAGATAAAGATATTCAACCGAACCAATTGCTGTGGTAACAGGCTTGATAATTTCCATGTACTTGTATCTGATACTCCTTTCATTTCTACGGAACTGGATGCTACCATTGACCAGCCTGAAGTAAGTAATTATTCTATCGGTATTGCACAGGATATCAATACTATCTCTATCAATAGAAATGGTAGATATGTAAGAATTCAGCTTGCAGGTACAAATTATCTGCACATGCAGGAGGTAGAGGTCTTAGGCTCCGACGATATAGGCATCAACTCCGTCAACGGAACAGGTATATTACCCGATTTGGCAGAAGCCTCACGCTTTTTGTCGCAGGCAACTATGGGCTATAATTATGAAGAAATTGAGTATGTCAGCCAAATAGGTATAGATGCCTGGCTCGAAGAACAATTCAACATACCGATAACTATCACTTACAGACAGCGTTACGACGAAATATACGATACCGCCATTTCCATATTCGACAGTCCTGACCTCAGGAGCAACTATTTTAATTATGCTGCCTACGATATGATATTCAAAGAGCCGGATGTCCTGAGACATAAAATGGCTTTTACCCTAAGCCAGATTTTTGTGGCAAGTATGCACGATTTGAGAGGTGACGGCTGTGCCTCTTATTATGATTTTTTGTACACCGGAGCTTTTGGTAATTTCAGAGACATGCTATACAACGTCAGTCTAAGCCCGCTCATGGGTTGGTATCTGAGTGCCTATGGAAATAATAAAGAAGACTTGGGCTTAGGAAGACAACCCGACGAAAACTACGCACGCGAGATTATGCAACTTTTCAGCATCGGTGTCTATGAACTCAATAATGACGGTACACAAAAATTTGATGAAAACGGCACCGCATTAGAAACTTACACAAATGATGATATAAAAGAACTGGCAAAGGTGTTTACAGGACTAGGGGCGCGTTTTACGCGAGGAGGCAGTCCAGCGTCATTCCAGACGATATCCTTTTTGGCTGATATGAGTGGTTCGATGAAAGTCTATAAAGGCCGCCACGATACCAACGAAAAGACCATGATAGATGGCACAGTACTACCCGCCGCTCAGACAGGGGTGGAAGATATCAATGCTGCCATCGACGCACTTTTCAATCATCCTAATGTTGGTCCTTTCATCGGTCATCAATTGATTCAGCAATTGGTCAAATCCAATCCCTCACCGGCTTATATCAATCGGGTTGCCAATGCCTTCAACAACAACGGTGAAGGAATCAGAGGAGATATGGAGGCAGTCGTCAGAGCCGTCTTGACAGACCCGGAAGCCCGTGATTGCAACGTACTCAACGACCCCAAAGCCGGAAAACTAATACAACCTTTGGAAAGACACACCAACCTCTGCCTGGCATTTGATGTCAGTACCCCATCCGATAGATACTGGTTCAAAGACAATTATCGTGTAAATACCATCGAACAGAGTTTCTTTCGCTCTCCCTCTGTATTCAATTTCTTTCGCCCCGAATATGCCGAAACTTCCGTAGTAGCACCCAACGGGATGGTGTCTCCCGAATTTCAAATTCTCAACACCACATCAGGCATACATTATCTCAATGAAACGGAAAGATCTATAAAAGACCGCCCCTTTCCCAATTATACCAACGCCGGCAGTAACTGGTATTCTTCCAGTAACAGCGATAGACCTGTACTCGACCTGAGCGACGAGATTCAAATTTTTAATACACAAGGTATCTCCGCATTACTCGACAGACTGGATATTTTACTGTGTAGAGGACAATTATCAGCAAATACCAGAAACATCATTGAAAATACCATTACACAATATCAGGCAAATGTCTCTAATTACGATACACAAGATGCCGTCAATGATATCCTTTACTTTATTATGGCTTCGCCGGACTATGTCATTCGCAGATAAATGCAAGAACATATTTGGGTTCTTTGACAGTTTTTGCAAAAAAAGAAAATAACGGAATGTTAGCTTTCTTGCTTTTCCACCCCCCAGCCCCCTCCAAAGGGGGATAGTCGGTTGATTTTCAAAGTTTTATCTCCCCCTTTGGAGGGGGCTGGGGGGTGGAAAAAATAGAGTGCGAATTTCTAATTTCATCTAAAATGCAAAAATTGTCAAAGAACCCATATTTGAAGTTGTTTTTCATTAAAATGAAGCACCCCACCACAAGCGTCGGGGAATTTATAGATTAAAATTAGGCATGTTTAGATTTGCCGGAAAAGTAGTTGACACTTTTTTGAAATGTAAAATGTAAAACTGTCATTTCTGTTAAATTTTTTCGAGGTATTAAATGTTCCAAATGAGGTCATTTTTCTTATTGAAATTCAAAATTTTCATAACCTAATTCAAAATGTAATTTGGTTTTCAAAATTGTTATTAATAAAATATTAATTTTAAATTATTTGTTATTAATTGAAAATCAATGAAAATTTGAACTCGAAAAAATTTAACAGAAATGTGAGTGTAAAATATCAAATTTAAAATGTAAATCCCGATAGCTATCGGGATGTAGTACGTGTACAATACATTTGTGTGTTTTTTATTATTTAAAAAATTAAAAATCAATAAAATAAGAAATGTCTCGCGTTATACAACTTTTACATTTTACATTTATTATTTTACATTTTACAACGGCTATCCGTCTAACTTTGCCGAACTCAAGTTGCCGGGCGCACTCGTCTGACGAAGGTTTTTGTGAAATGTCGTGATTTGTCTCATAAAATATTCGCACTGAATAAAAGGATTCGTCTGACGAGTATTCGCTTTAGGCAA
>CALIZI010000070.1 GCA_938028705.1 uncultured Saprospiraceae bacterium
GCTCTTCCAAGCAGCCGAACAGTTCCGTATCGGATTGGGCTATGACTACAGCCTGACCGAATTGCAAGACTATAATAACGGCACTTTTGAAGTCATGGCAGAGTACTGCTTTAGAAGCCGCAACAAAAAATTATTGAACCCCAGATTCTTCTTTTAACATAGAATCAAAAATAAAAGAGCGTGAGAAAATAGAGGAAGAACAGAAAAACAAAAAGAGTAAAATGGGATAAGATTTATCTTGTCCTTGCAAGCACACACAAAATAATTGGGATGACCATTTGTTATGTGTGTGTTTGTGTTTTAATGAGCATAAGAACGACTTAGCCCAAGTTGAATATGTAGCCCCCAAAAATCAGAGCGGGGAGAATTGTCAGACGAATTCTTTTTCTAAAAGCGAAGATATTATTAAATAATCGGTGCCTTCTAAAACAGCATTCGTCTGACAACTAAACCACCTAAAAAACTTGGGGGCTACATATTCAACTTGGTTTAGGATAAAGGGCTGACAGTATATTCTAATAATTTTAGTATTTTTGTAAAAAGCGGAGCTAAATTGATAAATCGCAAGTTGATAAATGTACATTGAGCGCAACCTTCAACTTATCCGCATATTTAGCACGAGAGTGGAAAACGAATATAGGTATGAGAAAACTATAAGGCGCGAATGTCGTATCGTTCGTTCAGAGGTGACACAAGCTGGAAGCATTGTGCTACGGTATTCAACAAAAGCATTTTTAAAAATAAAAAAAACCTCGTTAGTTCGTCAAAAAAAGTAGTTGATATTACTGTGTACGAATAAACGAGTTCACGAATAAAACGAATTACGAAATGATAAACAATAGATTAAAAATAGGATTTGGCTTAGGTTTAATGCTGATATTGAGCCTTAGCCTGATGGCACAAGAAGGTAATAAAGGTGATAAATATTACGAAGATTTGGGATATGGTACAGCGATACCTGCTTACAAATCGACGGTAGGTGATGAAGGGAAATTGGATAGAAAGACGATGATTCGGCTGGCAAACAGTTATCGTCTGATAGGGGATTATCAGAATGCAGAGTTGTATTATGCTCAAATTGTGGAGAGTAGTGATAAGCCTTTGTACCGTTTGTATTATGCCCAAGCATTGCAGGCGAATGGCAAATGTGATGCGGCAAAAAAATATTATTTGGAGTATGATGCTTTGGTCTCGCTGGAGGCGGCTGAGGGGAGTGGTGCAAAGGATGACCGTCGCGGACGTATTTTGGCGAATGCCTGCGATCGGGAGTTTGGGAGTGACGAGACGGTGGAACTTATAAATGAAAAGTCTATTAATACGGAGCGTTTTGATATGAGTCCAATGTATTATCGGAATGGGTTGATTTTCGTATCTACACGAGGCGTGGGACGTGCGACTCAAAATAAAGACAGTTGGTTGAATGAAAATACAATGGATTTGTTTTTTGCAGAGCAGGTGGGCAAAGGGGCGGGAGCTACTTTTAATACAGCCCGACCTTTAGCGGCTTTGATTAATTCCAAATTTCATGAAGGGCAAGTGACATTCGACAAGTCGGGCAATACGATGTATTTTACTCGTAATAATTACAAGGCAGGCAGACGAGGATTTAATAAGAAAAAATGGACCACCTTGAAAATTTATGGTGCGGATTGGGATGGCGGGTCTTGGTCGAATGTATGGGAATTGCCTTTTAATGAGGACGAATACAGTCATTGTCACCCCACCTTGAGTGCCGACGGTAGCCGAATGTATCTTTCATCTGACCGACCCGGCGGCTATGGCGGGCAAGACCTGTATGTGTCAACTTTTCAAGGTGGTGAATGGAGCGCACCGGTCAATTTGGGTGAAGCGATTAATACGCCCGGCAATGAATTATTCCCCTTTGTGCATGACGACGGAACCTTGTATTTTGCTTCTAATGGTCATGCGGGCTTAGGTGGTTTGGATATTTTTTCCAGTGCGCCGGTGGTGAGTGAGGAAGGTACTACGACTTGGTCGGCACCCGCCAATTTGGGCAAACCTTTTAACTCGCTCAAAGATGATTTTGGATTTATCACCGATATCACAAAGCGTAGCGGTTACTTGACTTCGAGCCGCGACGGTGGCTTAGGTGAGGATGATATTTATCGTTTTAGCGGTACACTAAATCAACCGGAAGTGGCAGTGAAACCTGCGGTAGCAAGTCCTGTGGTGACAACTACCGTACCTGCGTCAAGTTTGGTTTTGACAGGAATGGTGATTAATAAAGCCTATAATAGCAGCGTACCAAACGCAACGGTGTATTTGAGCAATAAATGTACGGGCGAAACCCAAGCGATTTTGAGTCAGGCAGATGGTAGTTTTAGTTTCGGAGCAGATTGTGGTTGCGACTATATTCTCAAAGGTGAAAAAGTGGGCATTGGTACAAGCGAACAGCGGCTATCGGCGGTAAATGTAGATTGTTCGCAGCCCTTACAAACCAGATTGTTGATTGGCGGGGCAGCCCCCGTAGTGACGACTACTCCGGTTTACACGCCCGCTCCTACCTATACTCCTCCACCGCCGGTAGTGATTCCCGAATATCGTCCGGCTACCACAACACTCTCTAATACAACGACTTATACCGTAGGCGATGTCATAGAACTGGAAAATATTTATTATGATTTTGACAAAGCCGACATTCGGGGCGATGCCTCTGTGGATTTGAATAAACTCGCCGAGATTCTGCAACGCTACCCCTCTATGAGTATAGAACTTTCTTCGCATACAGACTCAAGAGCAGTGGATGTTTATAACCTTGACCTTTCGCAAAGACGCGCTCAAGCCGCAGTAGATTATCTGACGGCTAAAGGCATTGCCCGCTCCCGACTGATTCCGATAGGCTACGGGGAAAGCCGCCTTAGAAATCAATGTGCCGATGGTGTAAAATGCAATGAAACAGAACACCAACGCAACCGCAGAACAGAAATTAAAGTCTTGACAATGGAGCGCAATGTGGATGTTAGATATATTGATAATGAACCGGAATATATTGATATGCCCGGAGAGCAAAACTGATTTTTTGAAATGTAAAAAAGGCGATAGAACGAGGTGGAACGCAGATTTTTTATTTTAAAAATTGTCGATAGGATTAGAATGTATTTTTATATATGAATTTTATTTAAAATTAAATGTATATTTTAACTTGATAATGTCATGTTCGATTTTTATTTAATATATTTTGCATTTTGCTCTTGAATTTGGGCTAAAACTCGTCTGACATTTTCAAAATTCACCGATGATGTCATATTTTTCCCGCAATGGTTAAATGTCTGACGAGTTTTAGCCCAAATTCGGAAAAAATATCCCATGTTAAATACAAACATATTTTTATTTTCAAAACATGACATTGTCAAGTTAAAAAATATACCCTATCGACAATTTTACATTTAATAACTGTTTGTTATTGTGTATCACTGTTATATATTTTTTAAAAAATTACATGAAAAACACGTAAAAAATGTGTATCTTACTGTAAGAAAGCAGAACTAAAGGAACAATTGGTCTATTCGCTCCGTTTAACAAATACAGGCTTACTAAAATGATTAAAAAAACACACATACAAAGTTCTAAGGTGTTCCGGCAGTTTAAAGAGTTGGACAAAGAAGAACCGCGTAATGTTGTGAAATTTTTTAAACTGTATGAATTGTCATTGGACCAACTGGAATTCAATGAGCAGAATCATCTTTTGGCTGCTTATGGCGATGCCCTGTTCAAATTGCGACAATACAAACCTTACCTTAAAATAGCCGACCGCCTGATTGAGTTGTCGATATTGCAAAATGTACGATTTGTGCAAGGCGAAGATATTTATCATAAATCGCTGTATCAGAAAAGTTTAGCTTATTTTCATTTGCATGATTATCGTGCGGCACAACACATTGCGTGCGAGTTGATTAAGATGTCTCCCGAACACCAATCCTACCAAAATTTGCTGCGGCGTTGTATGGTTCGTGAACGCCCCGAATGGGTCAAACAACTCCTCTTTACAGGTGCTGCGATGTACTTTTTGTCTGTTTTGCTGGTTGTAGTTGAGTTTGCTGTTGTCGCTAAACATTACGAAGACTATCAGCAAAATATGGAATGGGTACGTATGGGCGTTTTTTCTTTTGGACTGTTGACTTTGATTGGAGGGGAGTTGGCGCATCACTTAAAAATTCGTAAAATCATCCGACGGTATGTAACGCAAGCGCAAAGAAATAGAAACAAAAAATAAAATTTCATGGTATCATATTCATTCAAGTTGTTATGACAACTATGAACCATGAACTATCCAACTATGAACTGATATCAATGAGAAGCCTGCTTTTAATCTTATCTATTTTGGGCGCAACCGCCTGTATGCCCAAAGTCACCGCTTCACTCACCGAACCTGACGAAAGAGGATATATCGTGCAGTTAGGAGACAAAGTACCCAATATAGAAATGACCTTCACCAACGGAGAAACCACTACACTCAAAGACCTGCGTGGCAAGGTAGTGGTGTTACAATTTACAGCAAGTTGGTGTGGTGTATGTCGTAAAGAAATGCCACATATCGAAAAAGAAATTTGGCAACCCAATAAAGATAAAGACTTGATTATCATAGGTGTAGATAGAGATGAACCACTGGAAAAAGCACTGTTACTTGCCGAACAAACGGGCATCACCTACCCAATGGCACTGGATCCGGGCGCAGAAATTTTTGCCAAATTTGCCTCTAAGAAAAGCGGCGTAACACGCAATGTGGTCATTGACCGCAAGGGGAGAATTGCCTTCCTCACCCGCCTGTTCGACCCCGTAGAGTTCAAAGCCATGAAAGATAAAATCGAAGAAATATTGTGAGAGTAAAGAGATAAGAGTGTGAGAGTAGAGAGTATCAAAAAAACTCTATACTCTCATACTCTTCACTCTTTACTCTCCACTCTCACACTCTCACACTCCAATAAAAAAGGCTGTATCCGAAAACCGAATACAGCCAAAACACAAACGAAATAAACCAACATTTTTATAGTTGAATGGCAATCGCTTTCGACTGCCTGTTGATTTTCCTCCAGAGGTGAAAATAGCCGAGTGTCCTGCGTATGCGACACCCGGCTACCACTCAATGAGTTTTTTGGAGTAGCCTTTTGAAGTTAATGCTTACAGGGGTGATGTTCTATATTGTTTTCGGGGGTGTATTGGGAATGAGTATCTTGTTATTATGGTTACAGGGATCGCGTTAGTCTTTGCCACCATCTCTTATCGACATATCTGTGGTGACAATATTGGCACGGTCTCCCTTTATTCTTCCATTTCTTATAGTAGGAACTGTCTCGTCAGATGATTTTTCCGGTATAAATACCAACTCTGTTGTAATAGCTCTCAGCCAATCAAAAATACCTTGAATGTTGAACTGCTCAAAAGTATCGTGTTTTTGTACTTCACTTTGGGGAATATAATGGTCGGGTTCGCTCTGAGCCATGCTTTGAGTAACCGCCAGAAAACACACTGCGAAAACCAAGCATAAAGCCTTAATTGTTTTGTAAATTATAGTCTTTCTCATAAGTTTCAAGTTTTAAGTCAGTGAATGAATAATGGTGTTTTCGCACAGTGATATATAAAGTGGTTTCTCTCTCTTATTTTTTCTCATATTCAACTTGGGTTAATTCATAACACAAATATCATTACAATAATTCATTAATTATAGGTAGAAAAAAAGGGCTTTGTCGGAGTGTTTTTAACGTTTTTTAAACAAATTCAATATTTACACTTATTGATTTTATTAATTTGATTTTTAGGGTATAATGCAAAGTTGCTTGTTTTTATTTAACTTAAAAAGTGGTAATTTATTTCACTTTGTCGCGCAAAAAAATATTTATTTTGTATTTTTTTAAAATTAAAAATAGTTTAAAATATTGATAATCAGTATTTTGTGATTTTTTTAATGATTAAAATAAATTCGGTTGTCGCTTTATATTTTATGAAATAATTATTATCTTTATTCAATATTTCAACAAAAAAAGCATAAATGGAAGCACAAACGATAAATAACAGTACGCTTATTGCATTGCTGAAAACTCTAACACCAAAGGAAATGAACCGCCTTACAGATTTTGTTCATTCCCCTTATTTTAATAAAAAAGAAAAGGTGACTGCTTTATTTGGAATATTAAAAAAGCAATATCCTGAGTTTGAGCATCTATATAAGGTAGCCCTGTATCTACATATTTCTTTGGAAAATACATCCGGTAAATTGGCTGATTTGAATAAAAAGCAAGACAAGCAACTCCGCGATGTAATGTCTGATTTGGTTAGTTTGATACAAGATTTTTTATTATATGAAGAAAAAAAGAAGAATAAAGTAAGGGAGAAACGCCAACTGGCTGAAATTTTTATGAAACGCAATTTGATGCTTTACGTACCAAAGGCGATTAAGGCTGCCCAAGCAGGTCAGGCTCAAAGACCGGAGGGCGAACCCACAAATATGCACGACAAATACCTGCTTTCTGAAACAGAATTGAGGTATAACCTGATGACTAACCGCGAAAAAGATGTGGGTATGCAAGCGGCTATTGATAATTTTCATCATCATGCCCTTGCCGGACAATTGCGTTTGTATGCTGCTGCAATGTCGCGCGAACAGGTGGTCAAAAGCGAACATAATTACCCGATGGTAAATGAATTGATTGAACATTTTTCAAAGCACGATTACTCCGGTGTTCCGATTGTGGATGCTTATTACCATATTTTTATGATGTTTTGGGGCGAGGAGGTAAGTCGTCATTATAAGAGTGTAAGAAAAATATTGAGGGAGAAAAACGATTATTTTCCACCTTCCGAATTGAGACATCTGTACGGTCTGTTGCTCAATTTTTGCAATATACAAGTCAATAAAGGTGAGCTGAAATACTATGCAGAAAAGTATATGATTTATGACGAGACATTTGCCAATAAATTATGGTATTCCGGCAAATATATTTGGTACGACCACTTTATTCTTGCGGTAAGAGCTGCACTTGCGGTTGGAAATATAGGCGGGGCAGAAGCTATGATTAACCAATACAGTAAAGACATCCACCCGAAGCACCGGAAAGCCATCACTTCTCTGGCTCGTGCCTTTTGGCTCATTGCTCAAAAAAAATTCGCGGAAGCCGAAGATGTTTTGATAAGGATAGGCGATATACCAAAGGGCTTTTATTACGCCATTTATAATCGCCAACTCCTCATGCAGATTTATTATGAATTGGGTATCAGCAAAGGTGAACATTATATCTCTTTGCTCGAAAGAGAAACAACAAACCTAAAGGCTTACCTGAGACACGCTAAAATGTCGAAACGTAATAAAGATTTATATGAAAATTATTTAAAAATTTTGAAACGCCTTGCACATCAGCGATTCAATAAGGTGAATGGACCCTCTATCAGGATATTGGAAAATATAAAATCGGACATCGAAAACCGCGAATACGTGTTGGTCGCACGAGAATGGCTACTCGAAAAAATCGAAGAAGTCATAGAATATTGGACAGATAAACGATAGGTTTAAAACCTAAATACCACTTCAATATCAGACAAATCCATGCGGTCAAAATCCTCTGTAAATCCAAGTATAAAACCGCCGCCGCCTGCACCGCACAATTTGAGTGTATAATCACCCGAATCCAGTCCGTCCGACCATATTTGTCGGTATTTTTCGGGTATCATTTCTTGTAAATATTGGTATTGAAAAGTAGATAATTTTCGGAGATTGTCGAATAACGCGAGTTTGTTTTTTTGTAAAAAAGCATCTATGCAAATATCTGTATAAATAGCAAATTCATTGCTTATCAATTGATTAAATATAGGGTTTTTACATTTTTCTAAAAACAAATTGACCAAAGGTCCGGTCTTACGTGCTATGTGTGTATTGAGCAGAAACATCCCGCCTTGCCCTTCATTCAGATGTGGAACAGAGACCCGCTCCAAGTTTGTTGTACTCATCAGCACAGCTTCATTCAAGTAGCAAATCAGCGGGTCAGTACCTGAGCTTGTACCATGAAAATGACTTTCCATTCGGGCAAAAATCATCTTTAGTTCTTTCAAATCTTCGCTATCCTCTCCTACAATTTTATTCACACCATAACGGTCATATATTGCCGCACACACACTTCCCGAACTCCCCAATCCGTAACCCTTCGGTATATCGGCATCCAACCAAATTCCTTTGGACAAATCCTCCGAAAATGCCGCTACATTTAAATAGTGAAAATCATCTCTGTTATTAGAAAGGTAAATGTGAAAATCCGATAATGCGCTTGCAGAAACCTGACGGTTTTCGCCGCTTTCAAAAGACCATTTTGCACCATAGCGTGTATAAGGCATAGCCAATGCACGTGAGCCTTTCACGATAGTATGTTCACCGAATAGCAGTAATTTGGAATGGTAGGTTTTCATTGATGTATTGTTTCATTGATGTATTGTTACATTATAAATATAGACACAGCAATATAACAATATAACAATAAAGATTACTTCTTGGTTTTACTTTTATTGAATCGTTGACCGAAACCCGAATCAAAAACAGGTCCGTGTGCGTCCATAATATCCGTACTATCTGCACCTATTTCTGCCGAATCGCCATTGTCAGTTTGTTTTTGGTAGGCTTCTAAAATATCTTTAGGTATCTCTAAATCAAGGAGTTGGCAAGATTTGATAAAGATTTCGGTATTGTCAATCGTACCACCGAATTGTTCTGCGCCCGGACCGAAAGCGTATAGCGGCACCATCGTAGCGGTGTGGTAATCATCCGTAAATTTGGTCTTCACTTCGCCTTTTTTAAGACTACCGTCATTGATACTGTAGCCGCCCGTCTCGTGGTCGGAGGTCACAATGACGAGGGTTTCGCCATCGGCTTCCGCAAAGTCAATCGCCTTGCCTACGCTACGGTCAAAATCCAACATTTCATTGATGATAAATTTAGAGTTGCGGCTATGTCCGCCCCAATCTATTTGTGCGCCTTCTACCATCATAAAAAAACCATCCTTGTCGCGGTCAAGTATTTGTGCAGCTTTGTGTGTGGCATCGGGCAAAAAATCACCGCGTTTATTGTATCCGCTTGGCTGCATATCGTCAATCAGGCAAACCATTTTTCGGGGTACATCCTTACCGACTTCACTGAGTTTATCCACCACCGTATATCCTTTTCTGCGGAGTTCGCGCAAGAGGTCGCGTTTGTCTTGCCGATGTTCTTTTTTGAAATAACGCTTGCCGCCGCCCATGAGTACCTCAATGCCTTGCGTCATAAACTCAGCAGACACTTCACGATTGACCCGACTACGGCGCGGCTGATGCGAGTAGAATGCCGCAGGCGTGGCATGTGTCACAGATGAAGTGGTGACGATACCCGTTGCCAGTCCTTTGTCTTCGGCAATTTCTACAATGGTTTTGAGTTTATTTTTTCGGGCATCCATCGCGATTGCGCCGTTGTAGGTTTTCTTACCCGTTGCCATAGCGGTAGCACTCGCGGCACTGTCGGTAATGAGTTGGGTAGAAAAAGTTTTCATCAAACCCACCACAGGCAGACGTTCCAGATTTAAGGTGTTTTTATTATAAATCGTGGCTGCGGTAATGTGCGTGATGCCCATGCCGTCACCTATCATCAGGATGATATTTTTCGGACGGGCGGGTGGGGGAGGTGTGTTTATTTTTTCGGCTTCGGTGCGTACTGATTTTATAGCAACTTCTTTCGCAATGACCTGATTATCAATGGAATCAATAGATGTTTGAGTTGTATTTGACGCATTGGCAGTTGTCTTGCTCAAATCGGCATTACCAATTTTGACTGCCATAAATGTCAATGCAAAGGCGATAAATGCCAATGCCGTCAGTACCAAGCTGTATCCTTTATGCAACATTCTGTGGAATGAAATGTAAAATATCAAGTATCAATCAGACATCAGGCAATGGATTCATGAGTACCAAACTCCTCAACTCTTGCACGTTTTGGGCAAAAAATGAGTGAATGAGTGAATATTGAATAGTGTCGATAATATTCATTCAATATCTACTCATTATGATAGTGGCTTTATCACGTCGGATTATTAATAATTATAATGCAAAAAATGTTATTATTATTAATTTATAAAATTTTTATTTTTAATAAAAAATATATTATAATTTTAAATTATTAATAAAAATAATTTTATTACTATTTAATGTGATTAACTGCCTTTATTCTGATGTGTAAAAGTGGTTTGATGATTACGGGCTACTTTTACGTCGGTAAAATTAGGTAAAAAAATGACAAAAAGCAATTGGGTATGACTTTCCGAGCGTATCACTTCACCAATTCCGCATCATCCAAGATATAATTCAAGTAATCAAGGTCATCGGCATTGAGCCGGAGTTTGCCTTTGAAGGTGATTTTTTGGTCGGTTTTTAATCGCTTCAATTTATTTTTTGGCAATATATCAATAACCGTTTCAGGACCTGCACCCCCACAGAAAAAGCATTGCAGATAAGGTACGCTTGATAGCACGATAAAAGTCTCATCACCGGTCTCTTCAAACGGAATCACATAACCTTCTATCATAACAGGCTGACGGTCAAGGGTTTTGAGCGTATCACTGAAAATGGGACGCATGATATATTCCTGTACACTTTCGTCATAATCTTCCTCAAATGTTACCTGAGCAAGCCTTTCCCAAGTGAGTATGATGTGTCCGTCTTTGTAGGTATATTTGCCGGACGGCGAATTGTTGACTTGTTTGGCGAGGGGTGTTTTGTCTGTGTGTTCGTGTGTGTCATCTGTTGCGTGGTGATGCTTGTGTACTTCTTCCGATTCCTGTTCGGTATTGGTCGTGTTGCTATTGCCGCCACAGGCAGTGAGTAAAAGTATCATAAATAAATAGTGTCGTGCTAACCTCATACTGTTGTCATTTTATCTCAAAGATACACAATGTCAAACGGACGATTGACCTGTCTTGTAAATATTTTATCTGTTCGGACAGAACTCCGTCTGTGTTTATTTTGTTTCCATGTCAGATAGATTGGATTTTTTCCGTTCTTGTGGGCATATTTAGAAAAATGATTGACACTTTATACCAACAAAAAATAATGTACCCCGTTTACCAAACTCTTTGAAGTAAACGGATTTCTGAATATTGTTTTTTATTTTAAAATGAAATAAAAAAGTATAAATATTTCTCCTGCGTACCATCAACACTTTTACATTCTACATTCATTATTTTACATTTTTCATTTCAAAAATAATTTATGAATACAATAGGCATCTTAGGCGGTATGAGTTCGGCAGCTACGGGCGAATACTACAAATTGATAAACGAAAAAGTCAAGGTAATTCGTGGCGGCTATGAGATTGCGGAATTGATGATTTGTAGTGTCAATTTCGGCAATATTGAGCGTTTTGTGCGTACAGAAGATTGGGATGCTGCGGGAAAATATTTGGCAGAAAAAGCCAAAAATGTCGAAAACGCGGGGGCTTCCTGCATTTTTTTAGCGACCAATACCATGCACCGCGTCCGCGATGACATCAAAGCAGCGATTTCGATTCCTTTTATTGATATTTTTGAAACGGTATCAAAAGAAATCAAACGACAAGGTAAAAGCCGCGTTGGTATCTTAGGCACTTACGCTGTGATGACCGATAATTTTTATGTGGATGCTTACCGCGAATTTGGTATCGAAATCATCGCACCCGACGAAGCCGAAAAACGCAAATTAGACCATATTATTTTCGAGGAAATGACCAATCATATCTTCACCGAATCTTCCAAGCAATATTTCAAAACTGCCATCGAACAATTAGCCGAAAAAGGCGCGGAAGGTGTCATTTTGGGTTGTACTGAAATCAAAATGCTGATTCATCAGAGTGATGTGCCGGACATTCCTTTGTTTGATACGACGACGCTGCATTGTGATGTAGCGGCGCAGATTTGTTGTGGGAATATGGTGTTATAGTGTTGTTGTGTTGTAGTGCGGTAGTGTCGTGGTAACGTTCATAACTACCACACCACGACACTACAATACCACAACACCACGACACCACAACACCAGAAAATTGAATTTCTCCTTTCTTTTGGTTAATTTTATATCCAAATTTACCGCAAATATGAATTATCGAATACAATCAATTACAGTCGAGGGCTTGTTTGGCATGTTTGACCATCATATTCCTTTGAATCAAAAGGAACGGATTACTATTGTGTATGGGGTGAATGGAATTGGGAAGACTATGATTATGCGGATGGTGGATCACTTGTTTAAAGGGGAATTTAGTCAGTTACGTCAGTTGCCAGAATGTAAGTTATCTATTCAACTTAATGAGGGATGTTTTATCCGTGTTAGACGAGGATACCGAAAAATAGAAATTCATTATAAGTCAATCGAAGATGAGAACAAAGTTGAATTTAGTGTAGTCCAAATATCAAATAAAAAGAGAGGAGAGATTCTTGGAC
This sequence comes from uncultured Saprospiraceae bacterium, assembly GCA_938028705.1. Lineage (GTDB taxonomy): Bacteria > Bacteroidota > Bacteroidia > Chitinophagales > Saprospiraceae > JAHDEO01. Next base: position 12,435 of record CALIZI010000070.1, read on the forward strand.
ATATAACTCGTCATTACCCTAACTGGCGTGTCATCGGTATGAATGTGTATGATAGAGAGAACGATAAAACCTATAGTATAGATGAAATCGTTAGTGAACTTCCTAGAATGCTCCCCACAGGAATATTCATTGAAATAGAAGATGACAATTTACAGAACTTGCTTAATTCAGTTCATGTGTATTTCATACCAACCCAGAGATTACAGGTTTCCAATCTCCCATATCTCAATCCTAATAATTTTTTAATTGGTGGAGGAAAAATCGTGTATGATACCAAAATGGACGCAGTAGATCATTACTCACGAGAAATTTCTAAATTAATACAAGAAAAGGGCAAAGAATACAGTCAAAAATCCAGAGAACTTGAATCCTCACTAGGGAAAAGATTACTTGAAAAGCAGATAAAAACGGATTATACAATTGAAGCACTACATGAAGAAATTCAGCATTTAGATAAAACGAGAGCGGAACTTAAGCGAGTGGGTTTGTTGAGTGAAAATGGCAAATTGAATTTTAATAAAGGAGCTGACGAGATTTCAAGGGGAATTATGTCTGCAAATGTTGAAGACATGAAAATAAAATTGAAAGTTTTTGACGATGATGATATATATAAAAAATTAAATCTTTTTTTGGAAATACTCAATAGACAATTGCATTTTAAGCAAATATCAATTTCAGGAGAAGAAGGTTTTATTTTAACAAATGACAATGGTGAAGTAATTCAGGTGAAAGATTTATCGTCCGGTGAGCAACATGAGTTGGTTTTATTGTACCAACTCCTCTTTGAAGTTCCCGAAAACGCCTTAGTCATGATAGACGAACCGGAAATTTCCCATCATATCGTATGGCAAAAGGATTTTGTAGAAGATATGGAAGAAATAATCAAACTGCGAAATTTTGATTTTTATGTAAACACACACTCGCCTTCAATCGTCAACGGAAATTGGGATATGACAATACCTCTCCAAAGTAAAGAAATGGAAGAAGCCCACTAACTATGAAGAAGAATATAGACCAGAACGACCTATTTGGTGAAATCAAACTTTGGTATCACAGCGAAAGACCAAAAAATCAAGTCGGCATTATCGTAGAAGCCAAAACCGACGAAAAACTCTATCGCAAGATGTTGGTAAAAGGCAATTACAGATTTTTTGCTGCCGATGGTTGGTCAAAAGCCCTCCCTGCCCTCCAACAATCCAATACACAAAAACTCAAGGGTGTCATTTGCATCATCGACGCAGATTTTAGACGAATAGAAAAAGACGAACCTGACATTGAAAATCTCTTTATGACCGATTACCATGATGCCGAAATGATGATGATAAACTCACCTGCATGGGAAGGCGTACTCAACGAATACGCCGATAATTCACTCCCTTCAAGCGGTGGATTGTCTAAGTTAGATAAATTTGAACAAACTCATAATCACGATATTAAAACACATCTTTTAGAGGCTTGCAAACCGCTTTCTTGTTTGATTTTATTGAGTAAAAAAGAAAATTTGAGTTTGGAATTTAAAAAATATATCAACAAAAAAAGTAAATATAAATACCCGGATTATTCAAAATTTATTCATCATAAAAAAATGATTTGTGATGTAAATGACCTCATTAAAACGATTGAGGATTTCTCTAAAAAACACAATTTATTCAAAGATAAACCCGAACTGAAAACGAAATTAAATGAACTCATTACCACCGAGTTTGATTTACACGAATTGTGTAACGGACATCATTTTATCAATATTTTCGTTTTTGCTTTGGGGGAAATTGGCAGTAAAAATGCCACAAGAGACGACATCGAAACCAACCTGCGAACCGCCTACCGCCCCCAAGATTTCCAACAAACCAATCTATACCACGATTTAAAAAATTGGCAAGACAACAACACACCACCCTACCATTTACTCAATTAGAGACGCGAGATATGAGACAAGAGACAAGAGATATGAGAAAGGATATTCGGCAGCTTTCCCTCGCCGAACTCACCGACTTCTTCCTCGCAAACGGCGAAAAAAAGTTCCGTGCCAAGCAGGTCTATGAATGGTTGTGGCAAAAAAGTGCGCGGTCTTTTTCGGAAATGACCAATCTTTCCAAAGCCCTTCGTGCGAAATTGGAAGAAGAATTTTTGCTCACGCCCATACACGCCGACAAAGTACAACACAGCAACGACGGCACAATAAAAACCCGTTTCAAACTCCACGATGAGCATCTCATTGAATCGGTCTTGATACCTGTTCCTTCCGAAAATCGCTTTACAGTCTGCGTGTCCTCGCAGGTGGGGTGTAGTTTGACTTGCTCATTTTGTGCAACAGGGCGTATGGCACGTAAGCGCAACTTAGATGCCGGAGAGATTTACGACCAAGTCGCTATCGTCAACAACCAAGCACTCGAAAAATTCGGACATCCGCTGACCAATATCGTCTATATGGGCATGGGCGAACCTTTATTGGCTTATAAAAACGTCCTGCAAAGCGTCGAACACCTCACTTCGCCCGAAGGATTGAATATGTCGCCCAAGCGAATTACGGTGAGTACGGCGGGTATCGCCAAGATGATAAAACGCTTGGCAGATGACGGCGTAAAATTCAACCTCGCCCTCTCCCTCCATGCCGCCGACGACCCCAAACGCAACGAAATCATGCCCATCAACGAACAAAACGACCTCGCTTCACTGATGGATGCGCTTAAATATTTTTACAAAAAAACACGCAATCGCATCACCTACGAATACATTGCTTTCGACCATTTCAATGACAGCATCGAAGATGCCAAAGCCCTCGTCAAACTTTGCAAACACTTTCCCGTCAAAGTCAATATCATTGAGTATAATCCGATTGATAATGCGCCATTTGAGAAATCAGGCGAAGATAGATTGGATAAATTTGCGCGATATTTGAGTCAAAATGATGTGCAAGTCACCGTCCGCCGAAGTCGTGGGCGCGATATTGATGCGGCTTGCGGGCAATTGGCGAATAAAGATTCCTAAAATGAAACGAATCATGATTATCGGCTGTGGTGGAGCGGGCAAAACGACCTTTGCTAAAGCCTTGCATGATGCAACAGGTATTCCGCTGATACATTTGGATAAATTATATTGGAAACCCAACTGGGAAGAGCGCGACAAGGCAGAATGGGCGGCTATCGTAGAACGCGTGGTGGAGAAAGAACGCTGGATTACAGATGGTAATTATGGTGGTACGATGCACCTGAGATTTGAACAGGCTGATACCGTTATTTTTATGGACAGGTCGCGGTACTTGTGCCTCTATCGTGTGATAAAGCGTATGTTGATGAACTACGGAAAGACACGCCCTGACATGGGGGAGGATTGTGCAGAGAGGTTTGATTGGGCATTTATCCGATATGTTTATGGCTATAATAATACGCGCCGACCCAAAATTTTACAATATCTGGAGCAATTGAAAACGCATAAAAATGTTGTTATTTTGAGGAATAATCGTGAGGTGAGGGCGTATTTGAAAGGCTTTAAGTCTGCCCAAGATTAACCTTCACTCTATCAAAAACTGTATTGCTACACCATCATTTTCCAAAGAAAGAAAATACACCGCCGGAGACAAATCACGTACATCCAATTCAAGTATGTTTTGCCCTTGATGCACGTTGAACGTGGGGCTAGCTATCCATCTTCCGGCTTCATCCGAAATCAGGAATTTAAGAATTGTATTTTCGGGGCTATGGTAGATAAGACTAGCCTTTTCCGTAACCGGATTCGGAAAGAGAACGATTTGATGAGGTTGAGATTCGATTAAAACGGAAATAACTGAACTATATGTAAATTGACCATCCGTATCTACTTGTTTTAAACGATAATAATTTAAACCGTATTGAGGTGAACGGTCAGTGAAAGTATAATTTTGTGGAAGATTGGTCGTGCCTGCACCTTGTATCTGACCCAATCGTTCAAACCAACCACCATCATCTGAACGTTCAATGATGAAGTAAGCATTGTCTGTTTCGGTGGCGGTTTGCCATTTTAAATATACAGTTTTATTATTTTCAATGGCTTCAAAATCAACTAATTCAATAGATAATGCAGGAGTGCAACCCGGAAACGGAAACTGATAAACCGCACCGACACTTCCTGTACAGTAACCTGTACAATTATTGACGGTGACATCCAATAAATCATCTTGTGTACCAATAGAGAGTAAATCCCAAGTTGCACCGCCATTGGTGCTGATACAAACCACGCCATTATCGCCTACGGCGATGATATTATTGGTATCTATTGCCCATATTGCATTGAGATTCCATGCCAATGAGCCTTCGGCTTGCAGGGTATTCCATGTACTGCCGCCATTGGTTGTACCTACGATAGTACCGCCATTGCCACAGGCATAACCGATGAGGTTATTGACGAAATAAACTCCATTAAGTTGAGCAGTGACACCGGAGGACTGTTGTTCCCAGCCTGTACTACTGTAAACACATATAACTCCTCCGCTGCCGACTGCCCAAGTGTTCGTCCCATAACCCCAAACACTATAAAAATTATTGGTCACACCCGTAGGTGTAGCTGTCCAGTTTGTACCGTCGTAGATACATATCGTTCCATTACCGCCAACCGACCAACCGTAATCCGCTGAACCAAACCAGCAATTATAAAAAGGTGCGCTTGTTCCGGTATCGAACTGCGTCCAGTTTCCGGCATTATATACACAGATTAATCCGTTTGTTCCCGTAATGTATCCCAATCCGTCGATAAGATAAATGCTTGTCAGGTCACTACCTGTAGAGATGGTTCCGGCAGGTGTCCAATTGGTGCCGTCACTTGTGATGCAGACATAACCTCCGCCACCACTTCCATTGCCGTTTTGAATGGAAATACAACCTGAATACGCATCGGTAAAAGATGCACCTGTGATATTTTGTGTCACGCCTGTCGGCGAAACATTGCTACTCGGGAAAACCGACCAGACATTGATATAGTCAGTTTTCACAAGGCTTTGTTCACAATTTTCATTATCTATTACCGTCAATGTAACGGTGTAAAATCCCGGCTCCGAGTAAGTATGCGACGGAGTCGCATCGGTGGAGATGTTTCCATCACCAAAATCCCAATTGTAATTGATAATTGTGCCATTGGTAGTAGCACTAAAATCCACCGTTGCGACATCCGTTGCTTGTAAAAGATAATTGAGTTGATTAGGAGTGAGAAAGTCATTGATTAAGTTTTTTATCGTTACCGTAACGGGTTCGCTGATAGCGGAACAGCCCATGTCGTCACTAACCGTTACAGTGTAGATGTCAGCGGTTTCTATGGTAATACTTTGTGATGTTGCGCCGGTACTCCACAGGTAATTGTACCCTGCATCGGCGGAGAGTGTAAGGGTATCACCATCGCATAAATCGGACGAAGCACTTAGGGTGACATTATTCGTAGGGAGATTGGAGCAACTTGTTCCCGCTTCACCTTCGATGATATATTCGCCGCTTGCAGTGCGGTATTGTGCCGTAAATGTATTGAGATAATCATCAGGTGTACCATTGACATTTTCCCAAGTATCATCTGCATTATTTTCACGAAAAGCTATCTGTGCATCATTGGTGTTTTCAAAGGGTGTACCCTCGTAACCGTAGGTAAGACGGTATTCCCAAAAGCTATTGTCGGGTATGGTGACAAATACGCCGTAGTATCGGTCTGCATTGAATCCGCTAAAACCGTCGGGAGGTGTAGTAATGTTTGGTGGCTGATTGATGCGGTAAATTTGTGCGCCGCAGGCAGCCGGACCATCCGTAAATTGTATCTCAACAAAATCGCCGTCGGGGTGAAAAAATTGAGCTGTATTTCCAAAGGGTGACATGCTGTAATTGTGCATGCTTTCGTCGCCTATCGGTGCGCCGGATGTTACCCATTGCGGGTTGCCAAAGGGTATGCCTTGATTGGGATTGCCAACAATAGCGTTGTCATTTATATCAGGTCCGCTTCCTTCATCAAAGTGATAATGTAAGACCATACTATTATAATGTGTATGGCTGTCTCCGCTAATTTTTTTGCACATCCACTCTCTTATACGTGCATTGGGTAGTGAAGGACTCCAAATCCTGACTTCATCTATGGTTATGTCTATATCGTTTGTGCTTGAATTGGAATTGCCTATAATAACAGGAAGACTTGTGGTATTTATTGCAGTTTCTGAACCAATAGAGATACTTCCCATATTCAATCCATTGAGTGTAGCTGCAATGAAAGCTCCTCCTCTTGTACCTGTAATAAAGTACCATTGACCGACTTGGAGAGGTGTATCAAAAGTGCGGTATGTTTGGCTATAACCGGATTCGACAACGAAGTAAGGCACACTATTTGAGCCTAATCCAAATGCCCACTCGTTGTTGCCTTCATTGCCGCTATCATCCCATTTGCCTATGATAATGTTGTTGTTATCTGTAGGTGTACTATTTAGTTTTATCCAAAATTCGACAGTGAAATTTTGTGAACCAAATTGCAATTCGGGAGCATCAGGAATGGAAATATAATCGTTGCTGCCTGAGAGATTTAGGGCAAATCCGGAACCGGCGGTAGATAAATTTCCCGCCTGCACAACCACAGATTTTTCTGTAGTGTGCAAGGCAGGAACCCCTGTACCATTTGTAACTTTAGAATGACGTTGCCTCTTGTTATACACAGTTTTACTATTCAATCCAATATTGTGGAAGAGTGGATCAACTGTATTCTCAAATAACATTGGAACGAAGGGGACATGAGAAACATTACTTATATTATTGTATGTATTAGCTTGTATTTTGGAGTAAATACTTATATGGAGTATTATTATACACAAGTAAATGAACGTTCTCATAGACAAGAGAAAATTTAAAGGTTCAACATTTTGGATAAGGAAAAACCCTCATTCATTTGTCTGTAAAACTTTCTTCTTCCTCATATCATGTCTTAATTTTTTATTTCATCCAAGTTATACTTTATACAAAAGAACGACAAAAAATAATTTAATTTTCATTACAAAGATATACTTTATTAAAAAGATATAAAATAGTCACAAGTGACTATTTTTTGTATAAAAACAATTGTGGATTTTATTGAATATTTTGACAGAAAATGTCAAAAATATCAGGGACGTGTTATGCCGGTTTTGATAGCGAAACGAGTAATATCGGCGGTATTGGAAAGGTCTAATTTAGCTTTGAGATTACGGCGGTGAGCTTTGACGGTATATTGGCTAATGTACAGCAAATCAGCAATGTCTTTATTGGAATAACCTTGAGCAATAAAGCTGATAATATCGACCTCGCGACGGGTAAGTTTGGTAGTTTCTAAGAATCGGTTGCGGTAGTCTAGTGATTTATCGTAGTCAATCTCAACACTTTGAATGGGGATATATAGTTCGTTGCTTATGTATGTTTGTCCTTTTGCGACTTGATGAATACCTTGTATAAGTTCGGTTTGTGTAATGTCTTTAATGATGTATCCATTGCAGCCTTTATCTATGGCATCACGTATAAAATCGGGCTGTTCGTAGTCACTCAATCCTATGATTTTTAAGTCCGGGTATTTTGTTTTGAAACGAGGAACTTTTCCCAAATTACCTTTTTTGCTAAGGTTGATGTCCATGAGCAAGATGTTCGAGATATTTTTTTTGAGTTGGACAAACATCTCCTTCGCCGTACTTGTAGTAGCGGTAACTTCCATGTTAGAAGTCTTTTCTAAAACGGAAGATAAGCCTTCCAAAAATATCGGATGACTTTCTATGATAGCGAGGCGGACTGTTTGCATTTTATGTGAATATTATTTGTAATATAGTTATTTTAAATTATATAGTCAAGTTTTTTATTTTTGAAAATTAAAAATTCTAAAAATAATTGGCATGTTTAGAAAAGCCAAAGTGGCTACTAGTACGGGCTGTCTTTAGCTGCCCACGACCGCAAGGGAGCATTCACATTGGCGCGAATATACGCGAGTTAAAGGTTTTTCAAACCTTTTCTCCGATAGCTATCGGAGCTAAAGGCAGCCGCTACCAAGTCGTTTTGGGCAAAGTTAGACGGTAGCCTATTTTCCTTGTATTTAATTGATTTTAAATTTATTATAAAATAAAAATAATTTACATACACTATCGACACTTTTATATTTTACATTAAATAATTTTAAATGTAAAAATAACAACTACCTTGATGAACTTGTCGAATAATCTGTCGTATTCTCCTCAATGAGTTTTTTCAAATTTTCCATATTAAGCGTTTCTTGTTTTGTAAACGCACCGCCAAGTATCTCCATGATAGCAAACATAGCACGTGACATAATGCCCTTTCCAAGGACTTTAGAATCTGTTTTTACGGTGGTCATTCCATCATTTTCTTTAAAAGAAATGATTTGCTCGAAGTTCATCGGTTCGCTGTCGAAGTGCATTTCAACGTGGTCAAATTCTTTGATGGAAACAAGGGTTTGTATCATCTCAAAATCATCTTGACCCTCGCCCGGATTCACGATGACTTTGGTTTTGCTACCCACCGCATTCCTTTCTCCACTAATCAATTCAATACTCTTAAACCCTTCGAGCCACTGCCCGAACTTAGATTCATCTTGCGTGATTGCCCATGCTTCTTCAATGGGTTTGTTGACAGTGAGGGTATGACCATAACTGACAGAAGATTTGATCAGACCAATCGCAAAGAAGATGAGAACGAGTCCGATGATGAGATAAAGAAGATATTTTAAAATTTTCATTTGTTTATATATTAGCTGAATGAATGTAAAATTATGTATGATGTCTGCGAATATATCTATTTTTTTGTATTTTTCAAAAATCAGGACAGTATCTATATACTTTTTATTCACTTGGATAACTTTGTATGATAGTACGAGGGCAAAAAGCCAAGAACAAACGACAGCTAGGAAGTAGTTGAACTTTGTGGGCAAAGTCTATTCAACGTGAGTCAATGACCTTATATCGTATTTCGGAATATGTATAAAAAAGCGAGTCAGGTCTAATTAACCCGACTCGCTCGTGAAAAACCTTAAAACTTTTGTATCAAAGTAATACTAAGCGGTAGCAGGCGCTCTACCGGCGATAGTTTTTACTAGATCACCCGCGATGGCTTTTGCTTCATTAAATGCCATTTCAAAAAGTTGGTCGATAAATGCTGCGACATCCTTAATGTTCAAATCTAAGGTCCAATCGTAAGATTTGCCTAAAACGGCTACATTCAGTTGAGCTTTGAAGAAACTGCCTTTTTGCAATTTTTTCAAACTAGCGGAAAGGCGCATTCTTTTTACATCAAAAATATCGCCTGCATGTGTGGCAATGTATTCGGCTAATCCAAGGACGGCTTCGGTGCCTGCTTTAGCTGCTTCTAAAGAAGCTTTGGCACTACCAAACGCCACCGCAGCCGAACCTGTTTCAACACCTGCCAAGACACCTTTAGCTGCTTCAAGGGCGATGTAAGCCGCAGACCTACCGATATTATCCAAAGCATCACTTGCTACTCTAATGGCTTCCTGACCGGCGATTTTCACACCATTCAAAGTATGTTTTGCTGCTTCCCAAGCTGTATATTGAGTACCGTGTTGTACTGCACTCAAGGTAGCTTTTGCGCTTTCAAAAGCGGTATATTTAGCACCATACTTAGCCGCCTGCAATGCGCCTTTTGCCACAGTAAAAGCAGTGTATTTGGCACCATATTTAGCTGCGTGTAATGCGCCTTTTGCTGTATTAAAAGCTACATAGGCCCCGCCCTGTTTTATGCCTTCCAATACTCCCTTAGCCACAGTTAAAGCTCCGGTAGCTGTTCCGTAGGCAGTATAATAGGCAGCCAATTTTGCCCCATAATAAGCCGCAGCAGGTTTTTCATACCACTTCAATCTGCTGATTGTTCGTTTCGTACTTTCAATATCTCTCAGTATGGAATTAACCTTGCGTTGGGCATTGTTTACTGCGTTTTGTGCAGAGCCTATGGAGTTTTTATAATCGCGCTCTGCTTTTTTGAGGTCGGCTTCTGCTGATTTGATACCCGAATTATAATCACGCTCGGCTTTGTTTACATCTGCTTGTGCCGATGCAATACCCGAATTATAATCGCGTTCGGCTTTGCTGACGGCATTTTTAGCATCGTTAAATGCTTTGTTGTAGGCTGCCTGTGCTTTATTCAGGTCAGCTTGCGCTTTATCAAACTCGCGTTTGTAATCAGCTCTGGCTTTATCAACATCTTTGGTTGCTTTTTTCAGATAGGCATCCGCATCGCGTTGTGCTTTGTTCAATTCTTTTTCAGCTTTATCATATTCTGCACGATAGGCACGTTCTGCTTCCTCTACTTTTTTCTTCGCAGCATCTATACCTTGTGTTGCGGTATGTGCGGCATCGTTGATTTTTCGGGCTACATCATCTTTCAAAAAATCGGTAATATTGTTTTGCATTTCAGCGGCAAGCTGGAAATCCAGACTTGAGGGCTTTGAAATTGAACCCGAACTCTTACCTTCTATTTGAAATTTTAGGAGATTGAAAAAATTTTCTTCAAATTTAAATTCAATTCCTTTGGTCGATATATCGACAAAAGTTGACTTTTTGGCTCCCAAAAATGAAATCGCACCATCAAGACCCAATGATTGATTGGTAGGTGTCAGAGCTAAACTTGCAGAAGGACCGTCTCCTTTTGCTCCGCTTACTTCCAATGGACCAATTTTAATGTTGTCCATTTTCCCTGAGCCTTCAATTCCGTCTTCGGCAATACGTGCGTAACACTCAAATTTCTTATTCAAAAACTCCATGTCGCAGGCAAAGCTCATTCCTTTTTCATATACAATGGTTCCAATCGAACCTCCGGCGGGAGCTATATAAAGTTGCAGGTTTTTTATATCAAGAAAATCGGGAATATCGTCTTCAGGAATATCTAAACCAACAGTATCGGAAGCAAACTCGATAATTTCTTTTAGGTCTATTTCTTTCAAAGTTCCTGACAGGACTTGCTCCATTGGATTGGTGCTGATTTTTACGGCCATATCCATGATGGCATCGCCGATGGCTAAACCACCTGCCAAACCAAATGTTGAGGGTGTTCCGGTGGCGGCAAATTGTGCATAGTTGATGCCCAATTCCACAGCTACCGCAGGACCAATCTTCAAACCATTGATACCAAATGGATTTTTCCACCAGTTCTTCATCGTCACCGAACCCGATGCTTCGATGGCACTGATGTCGAGCATCATATCAAAGTGTAAGGGTTTTTGTTGGTTGGGTATCGATACTTCCATTCCGAAAATAAGTGCGATACTCGGCTGAGGCGCAATAAAAATGGCAATCTTAAATGGCTCGGTAACAACCGAATCACCCAAATTGAGGCGCGTATCGGGCAGGGCAACCGAAATCGCTAGTGTTTGACCGATATGTGCCGTCAGTTCCATATCCATATTGTTTTGTCCGGTCAGTTGCGACAAGCCGGGTATTTCTTTGACAGTGCTTATCAGTTGCAAGCCTTTTTTGACGGACGAAACAGAAGGCAATCTCTGCGGTTTGCAATCTGCGGAAGCATATACAAACGACATTTTAGACAGACTCAACTGGTCCATTACAGAACCTTTTGCTTCCGGGAAGAAAGTAGATAGGCTGACACTCTCTGTGCCGACACCCGCATACAATACGGTTTCCCATGAGCTGGCTTGTTTTTCAAAATACACACCTGCATCTACCGTAACGTTCTGAATATCAGCTTCTCCGCGAATGTTGAATAAGCTGGATTTGTTGGCGGCTTTTTTGTAAATCTGAAAATCTAAACCCGGTTCTCTGATAGTGACGGGTCCGACTTCAAGGTCATCAATCGAACCGCCAAAGGCTACGCTATCGGGGGTGATGTCGCCCTTAGCCGAAAAAGTATGACCATGTGCAGTGAGGTCGGTGGCTATGGTAAATCCTTTTTCCAAATCCGTATCTCCTACTGTAATATCCGCAGAGGCAAGCGCGATACCTGTATTGTTGAAATTGACATCAAAATCGGGCAGGTTCAAACTCGCGGGTGATACTTCAATGAAAAGATTGGCAAGTTCATTTAAGGTAAAATTCTCAGCAGGGGCAATCATACCCACGCCGTCCGGTGTGATTGTTCCGTCAAAATTGAAGGTAGTTTCACCGACTTCAAATGTAGTTGTGATGGCTAATTCTTTTTCATCTTTACCCACAGTACCTTCAATATCGATTTTGTCCAATACCAACTGCGACAAACCAAAAGCTCCGTTGATATTTTTGCCTTCTGCACTCAGCTTTAAGGTCTTTTTTTCTAACGAAATCTGATGTTTAATTTTGGTTTCATCGACATCCGTAACACCGTCAACATCCAATATACCATTGAGTGTAGGAGTAAATGTCCAGTTTTCATCATCCTTTTCCATCACTACCTGCAAGGTTGTTTTGGTTAAAGTAACTCCTGCAAAAAGTGGAATATGAAACGGCTCTACGCCAGAGAGGGTTAGTTTATTGGGGTTGATTTTTTTAGTTAAGCCTACTGCGGTTTCTAAGTTGGCGCTTACTGCCAAAGTATCTTTGTTTAGGAGGTTTTTGAAGGGTTCCAAGATGCCGGTCATCCGCAAATCTCCCCGAAAAGTAGAAGTGCTGATTGAACCTTCATCTAATGTGACACTGACATTATCAAAAACGAATAGGTCAGCATTGGAGCTTTTAAAGTCTTTGAAAAGTTGCGAAAATGTAAAGTTGGATACCTTGCCCGCTTCTCCCAAGGGAGCTACAATAAGAGTGTTCATATTTAATTAATTTTTTATTGAAAAAATATGTATTAAGTAAAATTATTTATGAAATTTATGTTGAATATTTTTTTATATAAAAATATTTGCAGGGTAAGCCTATTATTTGCCAATGTTAAATTTCTTGTTAGCCCTTTATGATTTTATGTGCTTGGGTAGTTGGCTACACAATTAACACTGCAAAGATGCCGGACAAATAGGTGGGAACGAATTAGGATTTTTAAGAAAAGTCAGTAAAAATTGATATAAAAGGTATGAAATATGAGGAGTTATTGTTTATTTTTAATACATGAAAAACAACTGTTAATCAATGTTTTATGCAAGGATTTTTTGACTTATTTTTAATGAAAATAAATCTTTGAAAAATGTCGATTACTTGACGATATATGTCTTATTGAAAAATACAAAATAGTCACAAGTGACTATTTTTGTGTAAGAAATTTTTGTATGTTTTTAAAAATATGTAAAAGGAGAAGTTTCGAAGGGGTTACATATTTCAAAATGAATTAGGAATCAACGAATGACAAGATCAAGGTGCAAGCCTTTGAATGGTCCATTGGCTTTTTTCGTTTTTTGTATAAACAATTCTATCATGCAATCGACTGCGACGACCTTGCCAAAATTCAATGGCAACAGGAACGACACGATAACCGCCCCAATGTTGAGGTCTTGGAATCGGTGTATCTTCACCGTAAGTATCTTGAAGGGTGTCCATATTTTGTTCAAGGATTTGCCGATTGGCGATGACTTGACTTTGGGGAGAAGCCCAGGCTCCAAGCTGACTCCGACGCGGACGAGCGGCAAAATAGGTATCGGAAATTTCAGTTTCTACAAGCTCTGCACGACCTTCTATTCTGACTTGTCGCTCCAACTCGTGCCAATGAAAAACCAATGCTACGTGCGGATTTGCGGCGATGTCTTGCCCTTTTCTACCTTCATAATTGGTATAAAAAATAAATCCGCGCTCGTCAAATCCTTTTAACAAAACAATACGTGCCGAAGGTTTGCCATCGGGCGTAGCGGTGGCGAGTGTCATGGCATTGGCTTCCACGCCCGCCTCCGTTTTGACAATTTGGAGTGCTTCCTCAAACCATTGTTTGAATTGCAAGAAAGGATTGTCAGATACATCTGCAATATCAAGTGTGCGGGCTTTGTAATCGCGACGAAGCGCAGCGATTTTTTCATTATTGGATTGCTTCATAGTTATATAGTTATATTGTTATATTGTTGTATTGCTATATTGTTATATTATTAATTCAACAATAAAGCAATAAAGCAATAAAACAATAAAACAATTTTGAATGTTAAAACTTACATCCACCTCGTTTTTTTCTTCTGCCGTAGTAGTTGCCTTCGCCGATGATATTATAAGAAATCGTCACTCCGCCGATCAGGTAGGTATCGTCATTAGCGGGATTGCCGCGTGGTGTGCCGTCTTCAAATTGTATGGGTTCGCTATCGAGGTATTCGCCTGTACGATTCGATAAAGCGACGACCAACTCACCCCGACTACTGGCATTGAGCAGGGTATTCGGGTCAACATAGACCGTACTGACATCATCAATATAATCACTGAACGTCTTGCGAAAACCGGTCTCAAATCCTACAGTAATCTGCTCGGTCAGGGCATATTTGACACCCACGCCAAAGGGAATAGCCAAAATAACGCGGTCATACTTAGCTCCGTAGCCAGCAATGCCTTGCCCCTCTGTGCCGAGTGGTTGCAATTCATACCATTCACCTTGATATTCAGCCACTGGATTGTGGTGCGTAGCGGCTATACCCAGAAAAAGGAAAGGCGAAAACGGCGTATATAAATTGGCGGGTTGGTAGCCCATGATATTCAACTCAGCACGCAGTGCCAATTCCGAAACGGTGGAGCGAAAACTCAAATTTCTTTGTTGTAGATTTTCACTATTTTGTTTGGCATCGTCGCCACCAATGCTACCGCGATAAAAACTACCTTTAATGGTCAGGTGGTCAATCGGGCTGTATCCGACAAAAAGCCCGTAAGCCAAACCCGGCTTATGTATGCTAAAGGCATTTGGAGTCAAATCTCCCTGATAAAATGACATGCCACCCAACAAACCAAATTCACCTCGCTGGGCATGGGTCATCAAAGGAATAGCAAAGATGAATAATAAAATAAGTATTTTTTTCATAATTTATTTTTAGTTGTTGGTCAATCATCAATGGTTTATAATGGAGACGTAAAAAGAGAGGATTGAAACTGACCACTGAGCTGTTTTTTAAAAAACGTTTTTGTCAAAAATTATTCCAAGATAAATTGAGCTTGTAGTTGCTTGAGATTTATTGCTTATTTTAGCCTGATTTTATTGATTGACACACGAAATGAAGGGCTTACCCCGTTGAAGAAGGGAAGATGGTTGAAAACTTGTTGTTGAATAAAATTTCCCTTTCCTTATATTGAATTTTATTTTAATAAAATAGTAATATGAAAAAATATTTTTTGTTATTCATTCCTATATTGTTGTTTACACAATGTAAAAAAGACAAAAGTGATTTTGAGTTGATGTATAATACTACTTTTGAAATTAGTGCGGGACTTCCGCCCTTCCCATTTCAGAATGTTGATATTGTTATTCCGAATTTTAATATTGAACAAAGGTTGGCTGGCGAAGGTTTCATGCCGGACGACATCACGACCCTCACGACTCGCTCTTTGCGTTTTGACATCATCAACTCAACGGCTGATTTTTCTTTTTTAGAACAAGCAGTCATGGAAATCCGCGCCGAGGGGCTGCCGCAAATAGAAATCGGCTATTTAGATTTTGTACCCAATAATCAAGGGGCTTCGCTTGACCTTATTCCCTCCTTGCCCGATGTACAAGAGTATGTGAAGCAAAGCAATTTTACGGTTATTTTTAAAATGGCTCCACGATTCAGTCCTGCACAATTTTCTGATGTACGGCTCTATCTGAGCTTTGATGTTTTTGTGGAGGGCGATTAAGGCTACTTTGAAATCATGACATCTTTTCAAAGTAGCTTTACTGGCTGACCGGAAACTCGTACAGGCGACTTTAGTCGACCTGTGCGATTAAAATGAGTTGAGACTTGCAAATCAACTTTTTGCGATAAAGGTACGTTAGTACCGACCCTGTTTGTAGTAAAATAATCCCCAAAACCTCCTAAGCTCCGTAGGAGCGGCACTGTTTGTACATTT
>CALIZI010000071.1 GCA_938028705.1 uncultured Saprospiraceae bacterium
TTTATTTAAATTTTTATAATTAATTTAAAATGAATTACTTATGTAATGTCTCTTGTTATTCACTTGACAGCTAAAGCAGTCATTACAGGGTCTTAATTGCTCCCAGTTCAATTTGAAATTAAAGATTTGTCCTGCACCCAACTTGACAATGCCATGTTCGGTTTTAATTTAATATATTTAGTGTTTGTCCTTGAATTAGGGTTAAAACTCGTCTGACATTTTCAAAATTCACCAATGAACTCATATTTTTTCGATAAAGTTTAAATGTCTGACGAGTTTTAGCCCAAATTCGGAAAAAATATCCCATCTCAAGTATAAACATATTTTAAGTGCAACACACATTAGTGTAATTTGTAACACAATAAGCCTTACAAAGATTTATTGAGAACTCCGTAATGACTGCTTTAGCTGTCAAGTGGTGTTCAAAAAATATACATAAATAACTGTTTTTAAATCTTTTGTAAAGAAAAAGTTACTTGACAGCTAAAGCAGTCATTACAGGTCTTTATCCAAAAAATATACTAAAATATGCAAAATGCCAATAATGTGTGTTGCACTCATTAATGATTAATCAGGTTTAGGCATGACCAATTTATAAGTTGATTTTTGTATTATTGTTTTTTTTATTTATAAAATTAATATTAATTATTTTTAATAAGTTATTAATAAAAATAATATTTAAATTTATAATTATTTAAATATAAAAATATTTTTTAATATAAAATTTCAATAATTAGTGGGAATCAGGTCATCAGGTTGACATACCATTTATAAACTAACAGATGAATCGATTCATTGACCAAGCAATTACCTGATTAAGAATTAGCCGATTAAGCAATTCACTAATTAAGGAATTGTTAGTATTTTTGTAGCGCAAAAACCTTATTTATGTAATAATAATTCATTTTGATATTAGACTATGCGCCTAAGTGGCTACCCGTCTAACGTTGGATATTTTGGTAATCAGCGAGTTACAAACATGTTGAAATTCAAGTGATTGTAACAACTATGAACTGTCCAACCATGAACTGATAGCCGCCTAAGTTTGCCCAACATTGATAATCAGTAATTTACAATCCCGTACCGATAGCTATCGGTATCGGGATGCAATTCAATTGATTGTAAAAAACTATGAACTATGAACCGGCAACTATGGACTGCTATCTTAATATTAAAATAAATTATTGATTTAAAGTATTTTACAAATAAAATTTTAACTAAATTAATTCTCTTGGCAACATTTTTGACTTATACCATCCGAGAGAAAACATTATTTTAAAACAAAAACGTATTTTCTTATGAGAAATATACTTTTCATTATTGCCCTGATTACTATTGCTGCTTGTGCCGGTACGAAAGAGACCACAGTGAAAGAAGTAATAAAAAAAGCACCCACAAAAGCTGCTATTGCCGGATGTAATACATTTGACAATACGGCTGACCCGCAGGAAGCCATGAAAGAGCATGTACTTTATCGCGACTATGTCAAAGTAAAAAAATATGATGAAGCATTGCCACTTTGGAAAAAGGCTTACGCCTCTGCTCCGGCTGCCAATGGTCAAACATCAGTCGTCTATAAAGATGGTGTAAAAATTTATAAATCACTTTGGAAAAAAGCCGATGATGCTTCAAAGAAAGCGGAATATAAAGCCAAAATCCTCGAACTTTATGATGCGCGTATCAATTGCTTTGCCGGTGAAGAAAATGCGGTATTGTCTCAAAAAATTCGTGATTTATATTACGATTTTGATGATAAAAGCAACATCCTCACGCTCGGTAAACGTGCTTTAGAAATCGGTGGTATGGATGCCAGCCCTGCCATGTTTTATGCTTATGCCGATGTCATCACTACGGGTTTTATGGACAAAACAGTGAGCAAAGAAGAGGCGATTGGCGTGTATAATAAATTCAACGAAATCGCTATGCACAATATGAAAAGCGACGATGAGGAAAAAGTACAAAGATATGGACAAGCATGGGAAGACGTGGCTGGACGCTACGAGCATATCGGTGCATTTATCTTTGATTGTCAGCGATATGTGGACCAGTATCAGGCTGAATTTGATGCCAATCCTACGCAGGAAACAGCACGTAATTTAGTGCCAAAATTGAGTGTAAAAGGTTGCGATGGCTCTAATGCTTTCTTCGCAAAAATATGGAGTACGGCTTATCCGGCAGTAGTAAGAGAAGAGGTAAAGAAAACACCGAACCCAAGACCAAATCCGGGTACGTCAAGTACAGCAGGGATGTCTGATGCCGAAAAAGTATCGTACTACGAAGGAAAAATCAACGATGCTTCTATTCCTGACAGCAAAAAATTCAGCTATGCCCTCAATGCAGCGAATATCGCTTACAGCAAGCTCGGTCAGCGTTCAAAAGGACGTTCATTGGCACGCAAAGCGGCACAGTACAATCCTTCTTCGGGCAAGCCTTACCTTGTAATCGGTAAAATCTATGCAGGTAGCGGTAAAACATGTAGCAATGGTGTAGGTACAGGATTTGATGCTCAACAAGTGGTTTGGGTAGCTATCGACCAGTGGAAACGCGCTATCTCTACCGAGCCGGGTTCGGAGACTGCCGCCGCTGCACAAAAACTTATCAACCAATATAAGCAGTATATGCCCTCGCAGGAAGATGGCTTTATGAAAGGTTTGAAAGCAGGGCAATCTCACACCGTAGGTTGCTGGATCAACGAATCTACTAAAGTACGTTTTAACTAAAAGTTTATCAAAGAATTTGAGGCTTAGACCTCGTGTTGCTTTCAATAGCAATTTAAGCTCCGACACACTGTGTTGGAGCTTTTTTAATGCAATAATGTGGTAATGATGAAATGCGATAATTGGGAAGACATTACAACATTATAAACATTCATTCATTCCAAATTCAACATTCATTCATTTTACATTATCGCATTACAACATTTCATCATTATTGCATTATCCACCTGAAAGGGCTTGTAAAATAAAAACTTCCTGTGTCTCGCCCACTTCATCCGACAGCGCATTACGGTCATTTATAAGTTCTTTTCCGACATAAATATTGACATGTTTTCTGACCTGCCCTTGTTCATCGACGATATAATCCTTCAAGCCCGGATATTGCTCATTGATTTGCTCAATAACAGCGTGAATCGTTGTACCTTCGACTTCGACGGTGTTTAGGTCGGGGAAAAAACGCTGTAAGGCGGAGGTAAAACTGACTTTAGGCATGGTGAAGTATTTAATGTAAAATGTAAAATAATGAATTTAAAATGTAAAAGTGTCGATAGGACGTGAATATGGTATTTAATGTAAAATGTAAAATAATAAATTTAAAATGTAAAAGTGTCGATAGGACGTGAATGTGGTATTTAATGTAAAATGTAAAATAATAAATTTAAAATGTAAAAGTGTCGATAGGACATGAATATAGCATTTTTATTTTATTAATATTTTAAAAATTATTTTTATATTAATAAATTTTTTATTTAAAATTAATTTAATTTTTTAAAAAATTTATCAATCAGTATTTTTATTTTTTTTAATTTAAAATGCGTAAGTTGAACAATAGAATGTAAAAAATAATTCAACTGATAGAGTTTTTACATTTTACATTTATTTAAATGTTTTTGAAAAAAAAAATGACATTTCCATGCACATCAAAATCACTGCCTTCGGCATCACACGCGATATTGTAGGTTCACATACCGTTGAATTGGAACTTGACAAAGATGCTTCTGTCAATGACCTGAGAACTGCACTCGGAAAAGCCTATCCACGTCTGGCAGACTTGACTTCACTTGCCATTGCCGTCAATCAAGAATATGCACAAAATGATATACAACTCTCTGAAAATGATGAAGTTGTACTGATTCCTCCGGTAAGTGGCGGCTAGCGATTCATTAATCGTCAATCGTCAATCATTAATCGTTAATCATTAATCATTAATCACTCCTTCCATTCAAATGTATTCACGAGATGTATAATGTCTCGTTTGACAAATTCTATAATCGGAGCCATCGAATCTGCATTTGGCGTGGTATCGAAGTAGAGCGAACCGCGTAAAAAATGCTTCGTACTATCCGTCACATAGAACTGAAACGGTGAGGCAACTTGCCCTTCTATTTCAAAAATTGTACTGCGTACCCCGTTGGGTTTACTGATATAATAATCATCAATATAATCGGCACGGATGTTGTGCTTGTGAGCGAGCTTGTAGGTGTCGTTGATGAGTTTGTCGATTTTATTGCGTCCGATTTCGCGGTAGCTGCAATGGATTTTGCCCGACAGCGAAGGTATCACCAAATCAAACCAACATTCCGATTCCGGCTTTTCATCAAAAAATAAGGTATCCTGAACCACCTCTGCGTACATCGGCTTCTCAAAGGTAAAATCGCAGTAGCTTTCATCAAATTTGTCGTAAGCCTTCGCCGGATAATTGACCTTCGGATAAGCACGCGGCTTGGGCGTGTATTCCGGCTCACCGCAAGCAAAGATTAAGAGCATTAAAAGTAAGATACAAGCATTTTTTTTTATATACATTATTGACAATTTGAAGATTATTTTTTAATTTGGTATTGGACTTTGGGCAAAATGGGAATTAGGAAATTGGGAAATTCGATTTAAACTGTAACTTATTGATAATCAATTGTATAAGTTTTATTAATAAAATAAAACATGTAATTAATTATTTTTTATAAAAATCTAAAAAAGTCCCGATAATTATCGGGATTACCTAATTTCCCAATTCCCCAATTCCCCAGTTTCCTTTTCCCAAAGTCTAATTTGGTAAAATATTAACTCATCCATTTTTTTAAATTTTTTTAACCAAAAAAGGGCATGAATTACATCTACAATAGACCGAATCCACTCCGGCAATTTCTTTACGAAAAACGCATAGCGATTATTGCGTGTGTATTGTTTATTGTCATTTATTATCCGCTCAATTTCTGGTACAAACATACGGGTTTTTGGTACACTTTGGGTGCAGATTCGCTGGCAACTACGTTTGTATGCGAACTTCAATTTCTCAACGGGGTCATCCGACAACCCATGAGTACCTTTACCAATATCTTCTTTCTTTTTTTTGGCGTGGATATTATGAGTAAAGCCCTGACGGATTATCGTACCAATCAAGGACATCATAATATGCTGATAGCCAATTTTCAATATAGTGTGATGTTTGGTATGTGTATGTTGGTCTTGTTTGCAGGAAGTACCTTGTACCATGCTTCGGTCATCAATATTTTTGCTCAAATGGATATGGGGGGCATCTTTGCCTGTGCTTTGTTTCCGCTTTTATTTACTTTTCACAAATTGTATGCAGCGCGTTTTTACGATAACAAACCTTACTTTAGCTTGGTAGGTTCGGGCTTGGTGGTAGTGATGTTTTTTGTGTTTCAGGGCTTCCTGACTTCTTATTATTGGGAGGATGAAGTGGCATATTATATTATCCCGATGTTGTACTTTTTGTTGATTGGTTCGACGGGATATTACAACCTTTATTATGTACAAAAAAGTGAACGCAACAGGTTATTTATCAGTCTGATATGTACCTCTGTTGCTGTCTTTTTATATTTCTACGATTGGTATTATTGCGATGAAATGAGCTATTTTCAACCTCATGCGCTTTGGCATATTTTCTCGGCATTTTCTATGTATTATTTTTATATGTTTTTGAGGAGTGAGCATAATGTGCAGTTGCGGGGCTAGAGTTTTATGAGTAAGTTCTATCAAATCTCAAACAAAAAAAAGCGCAGAGCAAACACTCCACGCTTTCAATATTTTGACAAGTTTATCTGATTGGTTGACACTTCATACGATATTGATTTTACACAAAATATAAGTAAGCCGTTTGGTAAACTTTTCAAGTTTGCTAAACGTGGATAGGGTACTGAAATTTATAATTGGCTAAAAATCAGTGCTTTACTTCTCCGATAGCTATCGGAGACCAAACTTTTTGAAGTTTAGCAAACGGAGTATTTAAATTTTATTCTAACTCAAATCCTAAAAGTGTCAACTACTTTTGTCGTTTGGATAAACTTGTCAATATTTTCAATTTAAATAGCTTACCTCGGCACCCGCGAACTTTTCCCGTTATTCATTTCCCAGTAAAGTTTGTCTAGACCATTGGTATCTCCGTCCAAGTTGGCATCAGAGGCGCGATAGACATCAAAATGACCATTGCCATCTTCCCAGATAATTTTGTCCTGACCATTGACATCGTAGCTTTGAAGGTCTTGGATTTGTGCCATATCGCCGGCTATCATTACCCATACACCGTCCGGCGTTTGGTACTGTCCGAAACTCGTAGCATCTTTATAAGAATCTTGTGCGGTGAAGTCAAAATGAATCTTGCGGTCGGTCATACCAACAGGCTGTGGCGACATGATACCGACATGGTTTCGATGTTCTATAACGATATAAAAAGGTCCGGCTTCGTCGGTACGTATATGGCATTCTGCTGGAAATTTTATGGTGCCATCTTTCATCAACAGCCCTGCGGCGATAGCGACCTCGTCGGCTTTTTGAATATCTGTACGCAGAGAGACCAAGACCCAATCCACCTCATTACCGGAGTAGTCAGAATCGGTAAAATCTCTGCCTTCGATGCCGTTATAATTCCATGGGGCAATGCTGTAAGGCTGCCCTGCGGGAGTCGGACTCACGAGGTTGCTGACGGGGTTTTGTCCGGGTAGTATCCGGCGGTCTTTGCTGAGGGCAGTAGTCATTTCGCTTGTAGAAGTAAGGTATGCACCTTGAAGTATTGCACTGATATTCAGTTCATAACAAGGATTGGCATCGTACAAAACCCGCCAAAAATCAAGTTGCGGCGGAGTCTGATTGAGCGTATCGGCACTGATGTATTCGAGTTGCAAATAAGGGTAGAGGTCAGCGTCCACCACGTCCATATCAAAAATATGGTCAAGGTTGCTGATGTCCTCAACCAACAGATTACGTTCACCATTATCATTGATACCATAGACATTGATGTGGGCAGCGTCGCCGATTTCACTTGTCACATTCCAATGCAGCGAAGCCCATTCCAATGCCGGACCAATGACCGTAGAAGTCATACTGCCATTATCCCAACTATCGCGTATAAAAAAGACGGCTTCGATAATATCCAACTCGCTGCTGCCTGTTTTTTGTTGAATAGTATTATCATTCAAATCTATTAAAGCCGCATAGGGTACACCTTCACTGACATTTTGTAAATTCGTTGCGCCCAATGCGTTGAAGGCATCAAACAAAGACTGATTCCATGTCTCCGGTTGGTAGTCATTCAGACTGTAAATCAGTACATTACTCACATCCGAAAGTGAGGCTAGGGTAGTGGTCAGAAAATTAAGTAAGACCTGCTGCCCTGCCGCATTATCGGTAGGAAAAGTAAAGGCAGGTTGTGTAGATTTGCAAATATACGAATCATATTGTCCGATATTATTTTGCAAATCAACAGCATCATTCCATATCGGTTCTGCATTTTCATCAATCAAAGCTATAATAAATCCTGCTCTGTCACGCTCACAACCTTCTACATCATAAATTCTGTTTCCGGCTATGGTGTAGTCAATTTGACCTTGAGACAAAATACCAACATGAGCATTATCTACCAACACTTCTATATCACCGATTGCATATTCAAATTCACGAGTATTTTCATCATACAAAAATGTATTATTATATATATTATTTAAAAATTGATAATAATGCGATTGATTCCAGCCCGGATATTCACCTTCCAGATATACGAATGACCTATATTGCCAATCGGCAGCATTGGGTACTTGCCCGGGTACGGCAATGCTGCGCCAATAATACACCGTTCCCTCCACAAAATTAACAGGCGGAGTCCATTCCAATAGACCACCTGTTTGTGTGATAGTAGTTTCAGCTTTTAGCGGACTATCAAATGATTCGGTCGTATCAATTTGAATCATATAATTCAAAGATTGATTGGCATAGCGGTCACTGATTTCTGCTTTCAGCACAATATTATTTACATCATTAGCAATAGCATAATCTCGCGGCGAAAACGGCTCTACCACACCATCATAAATAAAGACATTTGCCGTAGCGGTATTATTACTTTCTGCATCGGGGTCGGGGAGTTCTACAATCAAATTATCCGAATCAACAGTAATGATAAATTCATTTGTACCCACTGCATCGGCTATTGCCGGAATTTTAAAAGTATATTCCGTTTCAAAACTTGGTGCATCTACAAATTCATTGACGACTGTAAGGCTAGTACCATCGGGCAATATACGCTCTACGAGCAACTTAACGTCCTGATTTTCAGCTTTTCCGAGATTAATCAGTGAAAAAGATAATTCGATGTCATCGTTAGTGGAAGGTGCTGTTGGGGCAAAAGCTATGTTGGGTTCTCTGACCAGATAATCCGGTGCTTCTTTGGTATGCAGTTTGACAGCGGGGTCGCCATTGAGCGTCATTTGCTGATAGACCATACGTTTCAAAACATCAGCATCATCGGCAACTGCTGCTACAGCGGCGCGGTGAATCTCTCCGATGCCTTCTCCATAATTATCTTTCGATAGTTTTTGATAAAAAACTTCGTTGAGGAAATTTGCCTGTTCGATAACTCCATATACATCAACTCCCGCTAAACTGGTCATCCCCATAAATACAATGGCTCCTTTATTTTCCTCAAAAATAAATTGCTCACTCATACCAAATGATTTGGTATGAATTTGTCCGCTGTACGCACCCAATGAAAGGAAAAGAGGATAGCGATTGGTATTATTATATTCATCAGGGCGGCGGATATTGAAGTCAATATTATGAGGTGTAGAATGTCCGAAAAATGTAATCATGGAAACACCTCCGTTAATCAACGAATCTAACACTTTTGTAGTTGAAAATTCCACCGGCCCGAAATCAGCTGCTGAAAAAGTAGTGACATCTGCGCCGAAAAATTCATCTTCGGCAATGGCTTCATATTCCTTCAAACCGTCTATCAGGTCTTGTGCAATATTAGGGTCTCCACCTCCCAAATGTACAATGCGTTTTTGCCATGCGCGGTCTTCTATGATTTGTGCGAGGTTGAGATTTTCATGCGCCATCACCTTGTCAAGATAAATGCGGATTTGGTCGGGCTTGGTGACGGGTAATTTGCCGAAGGCAATACGCGGAGCATCCGAAAAATTGGTAGCAGTCAACAACACATCACTCGGTTCATGTCCAAAAGTAGTCGTAAAAGCAGGCTGTCTGGTCCATGCTCTGCGAACAGAATAATACGGACGCGACTTGCCTATCATAAACATATATTTGGGTTTCGGAGTCCAATTGGCAATACTATATCCGGTCAGGTTACGCACCGATTGGGAGTGCCGACTGACACCATAAGCAAATTGGTCGTACAACTGTTCGACGGGTATGATAATGGGCGTATAACCCGTTGTGGTGCGATAGGCGGCGTATTGTTGTACATAATTATTCCCTGCACCATCATCAAATAGAAGCGGATTGGAAATAATAATATAATCGCCTTGTGTAGTCGAATAATCTACGAAATTTGCATTGTGTAAATTGTCGATATTATTATAATTATTTTCTTGTATTAATATTAATTTACGCTCGTTGATAGAAGGTGGAAGAGCGACTCGCACTGTATTACCATTCAAATTAGTAATAATACGTAAACCATTAGTCTGGTCATACAAAATCGGCGCTGTACCGCCATGATTGAAGTTGGTGATTTCAAGGTATTTTTTCGTGGAAGCAGCGGGTATTTTAAAGGAATATTCGGCTTGATTATCAAAATTAAATTGGCGCGGATAAGTGATTTTTATAAAAGAGGTGGCGTACTCATCGCTCGTACCTTGCAAACCCGTCAGTTGGACATCAGCTGTGTCGGAGGATAATAAATTCACCGGAAAAGTTTCATTTAAATCAATCACATTATAACCGGAAAAATTTGACGGACTAACCGAAATTGAAGTGCCGTTTAGGCTTAGTTGAGGAGTGTGATTGACTGCACCACTCGCTGCAAATTTCATATTCAACTCTGCGTCCACGCCACTCATAATGTAGGCATAAGGAGTGGATAATGTACCCGATTTTACTTGATTTAATCTACTGGCAAATCCCTCTCCGGCAGAAAAAGTAGATTCGTAGAGACCTTGATTAGGTTTTCCTTTATTATATCTGTCGTCGTAAGGCAGTACGGTTTCATTTATAAAATACAGCTCCGGAGCAGGGAGTGCGGTAAGGTCATTGGGCGCATCTTGAAATTGCTTGGCACCACTAGCCCAAGTGAGGAAGTAAGCCATAGAATCGGTAAACATGCTGTAATAGGGATTAAATTGGTCGTCGGGCGTACCGTAAAGGTGAACGTCCATTTCGCCTCTGTTTTGGTTGCCATAAAATTCGATGTAATCACTGCTGCCCAATGTGCCACTTGAACTGACATAAACAGGCACTTGATTGCCCATAGCATACAGTTGAAAATCGCCTGAATTGATAGTACCGACAGGTACTCCGGCATCCAGCAGTGTTTGGGTAGCAATGCGGTACATACCGTCTTCGGTCACATAGCATTTATAATAGTCTTGTGTGTGGTTAATCCATTCATTTCCATAGAGCGTACTTCCGTTGATGATCATTTGAGCATCTGTGGTCGTCATTAGAAATGAGAAAAGTAGTGTGATAATCGGTAATAACTTTCTCATACGATTAAGTTTGTTTAAAAATTATACAATAAATAAAAATGTAAAGTGTGATGTATAATTTTAATAAAAGATTGTCAATAAGGAACGGAACCAATAGTTCTTCTTCTCTTATATTTGGAGGTGTTCGATTAAAATAGGGAGTAGTTGCAAGGCGAATGTTTTTATGAAAAATGGGGGTCTGAATACTCAAATATCCACTTTTAACAAAAAAAATCGCCTTGCAACTCGCGCATAACACTACCTTATATTTAAGGTAAGCCGAAAAAAGTCATTCACTTATTGTATTAGCGAGGAGGGAATTTAACAGAGATGTGTTGTGTCTTTTTAAAACTTTAAAAACGGGATAAATGTTGCACATTAATGTCCTAAGTTCCTATTCGTGCTATTAACATCAAATATTTTTTTTAAAAAATGAAACCTTTTGTATCTTCATGTTGTATATTAAATGGTCGGAATAATAGAGAATAAGCTATTGATTAATAATTATGACGAGATAAGAGGCAAAAACATCATTAAAACATGTCTCATTGATTTAAAAATAATGATATTCTTAAATGCTTGTAAATTAATTTTTTATAAAAAATATTTACACAACAAACTTTTACACAGTACATTTATTATTTTACATTTTACATTTCAATAGTCATTTACCGATATTTTTTCAATTAGCCCCTGTTTATTCAAGTGATTTTTTTAAATTTGCACCCCACGACAAAAAGCTTATACATGCGAATGAAATTATCGCAATTCAAATTTGAATTGCCGGAGAAATTAATTGCCGAATACCCTGCCGAAAATCGGGACGAATCGAGGTTGTTGGTACTGCACAAAGAGACCGGAAAGGTTGAACACAAAATTTTTAAAGATGTATTAGAATACTTTGATGATGGTGATTCTATGATCATCAACAACACCAAAGTATTTCCTGCACGCCTATACGGTAAAAAAGAGAAAACCGGAGCGCGTATCGAAGTGTTTTTATTGCGCGAACTCAATGAAGAGGCGCGTCTTTGGGATGTCTTGGTCGATCCGGCTCGTAAAATACGGGTGGGCAACAAACTCTATTTTAATGACGACACTGAAGATGTGATCCTTGTGGCAGAGGTAGTAGATAATACGACCTCACGCGGACGGACGATTCGTTTCTTGTACGAAGGCACCGATGAAGATTTCAAAAAGGAACTTCACAGACTTGGGAATACACCACTGCCCGGCTACATCCGCAGAGAAGTCGAAGATACGGACAAAGAACGCTACCAGACCATTTATGCCAAAAATGAAGGCGCAGTAGCCGCACCTACCGCAGGGCTTCACTTTAGCGAAGAACTGATGAAACGCTGTGAATTGAAGGGCATTGAATTCCCGGAAATCACGTTACACATAGGTTTGGGTACCTTTCGGAATATTGAAGTGGAAGACCTTTCCAAACACAAAATGGATGCGGAATATTTCAAAATTGATGAAAGAGCAGTAGAACTTGTCAATCACTCCAAAGCCAATAATAAAAGAGTCTGTGCCGTAGGTACAACTTCGATGCGCTCCATAGAATCAGCTGTGTCTGCCACCGGTACGCTCAAAACAGCCGAAGGTTGGACCAACCTCTTTATCTATCCGCCACATGAGTTTAGCGTTGCCAATGCCATGATTACGAATCTGCATTTGCCGCTATCCAGTCTCCTGATTATGGTCTGTGCTTTTGGCGGTTACGACCTTATTATGGATGTTTATCAGCAAGCGATTAAAGAAAAATATAGATTTTACAGTTACGGCGATGCTATGTTGATTATATAGTTGTCAGTTGATGGTTCATGGTTCATAGTTGTCAGTTTGTTGACTATAAACTATGAACTGACAACCATGAACTAAAAAGAAAAGCACATCTTTTTTGAAAAAGATGTGCTTTTCTTTTTATGCCAAAACCCCCGAATGTTGTAAAACGGTAATTTTGACAGTTAATTATTTTTTTATAAAAAATTGATAATCAGGATTTTATAAAAAATAATGATATTGGCATAATTTTTATGAAAAAAATAGAAAAGTGCTTATTTTTTTACAAAAAAAATTGTAACTTTTTCTTTGTAATGTCGTTTCGATAAACGACTTTTGCGCTCAATTAGAAAACTTAGATAGAACAGCAACCGGAAAATATTTTTTCTATACGTTGAGCTGTTTAATCTTCAAACTTATTAGTGGTTTGATTCATAATGAATTGACAAATAACTGAAATGATGATATTGATTTTTTATAAAACAAATCACAAGTCAACGAATTACGAATCACAACATTAGTTGCTGACTTCATAACATAACTTATGTATTGGACATTAGAATTAGCCTCGCACTTGTTAGAAGCACCTTGGCCCGCTACGCGAGACGAATTAATTGATTACGCCATTCGCTCCGGCTCGCCTGTGGAGGTCATTGAGAATCTTCAACTCCTCGAAGACGAAGGAGAGATGTATGAGAGTATGGAAGACATTTGGCCCGACCACCCGCGTAAAGACGATTTTCTTTTTAATGAAGACGAATATTAAGGCTGATTAGTTAATTGGTTAATCAGTTAATTAGTTGAACATAACGTGTCAATAATTACCTGATTAACTAATTAGCTAATTAACCAATTAACTGTCCAACCAATTCCACTTCCTCCGCTGCCTCACTCCTCCAATTATCTTTGGGCCAAATATGAAAACCACCATTTGAAAACATAATCCGCCAAGTTCCCCATATACCGTTTTCATCCGCTCTGCCGTCGTAATACACTTCATAATTCGCATACTGTTTAATCAGTTGGCACCTAAACGTCTCTACGTCGTACTTTCCAGCCCATGTAAAAGCATTGATGTCATCACCACCACTACCCGTCACCACACCAGCCTTAAAATCAAGATAGCACGACATCTTGTGCTGCTCTTTGCTCCAAGCATAGACATAAAAGCCTTCCCATTCACCACTTGGAAATAATGGATGCGTCTCGGATTTATTATTATTTGATAAGGACATATTTTTTTAATAAAATAATTTTGTAATTTAATAAAATATGGTTCTACTGAAATAAGGATATTTTTGAATTATTTTACAATAAAAAATATTTATAAATAATTAATTTTTAATAATAAATAAATTATAAAATAATTTCAATTAATTAAAAAATGCCTATATTTCAGTGCGACCAAAATATTGATTTTGAATTAATTATAAAATTATTTTATGAAATTAGCAAGTAAAAAAATTACACTGAAAAAGATGCCTTTTGTGCCTATCAATAAACTGGAACTAAACGCAGTGAAAGGAGGAAGGATAATCGTAAAAGTGGACGACGAAATCGGTTGATATAAAAAGAACAATTTAAAACACAAGCCCTTTGATTCATCTCAAAGGGCTTTTGTTATACTAAACCGTGCTACTGTTTCGTATCCTGCCGAGTTGCAACAGATACCGCATCAAGTGCGGTATGACGATAGCTTTTTGGGTATTTTGGTTGAGATCTTTTGCTTGGAATTATCTGTATCTTGAATGTCGTATGTTATTCTCAATATCCTTTTTCGCGTTCAGGCGCAAGGGGAGCTATGGAATAAGCCAAACAAATATCATTTCAACATAATAGCGTAACAGGCTTCAATATGCTCACCGGGTTTGAGATTTTCGAGTCCCATACCATTATTGAAGGCATCTGTGGCGCAGGTCATGGGTTCTATGGCAATACAATCGCGGGAAGGTGGAATAAAGACCTGTAGGTAAGGACATTTCTTCTGACTGATTAATAAGGTAACATTTTCGGCTTCATCAGCCAATGTCGTGATGGCTTCTTCACCATTATTATTGATATAAAAACCGGTATCAAATGGGGTCTGACCAATAGGCGCAGCGGTTCTGAATTGATGATACTCCGTCAGCTTTCCGGTAGGTATCATCTTTTCGGTTTGTATTTTTTTAACTTCGGGAAGTTTCAAGGAGAGTTGATTGACTTTTTTATCGCCCAATTTGAACTGTGGATGCCAACCAATACCCGCCGGCATATCCTGCCTGCCCGAATTGTGGACAAATACATTGCAGTAAAATTGACCGCCCTCCAAACCGTATTCTATCGTCGTCAGAAAAGGAAAAGGGAAGCCCGGAGTACCTTCAAAATCGCATTGAAGTTTGAGGTAATTGCCCTTGTCATTTTCCTTTACTTCTACATCAAATTTTTGATTAAAAACAAGCCCATGAATGGCATTATCTTCTCCCATAAAATTGGGGGTAAGCCGATAGGTTTGCCCATTGAATTGATACAAACCTTCCTTTACACGATTGGGAAAGGGAATAAGATGTGAACTCTTAAACGACTGACTATCTGTAAGTTGTGAAACATCTTCATAAGCATCAATCACATTGTAGAATTGCCCGTTTTTTTGCAGATGGAGTTCTTGCAACACCGCACCAAAAGCGGGAATGACAGCAAAATTTTCTCCCGTTGTTTCATTCGAAAAGCGATACAATTCGTACTCGCCAAATGCTTCTTTTTCTAACATGATATTAGTTGAGAGTAGCGAGTAACGAGTAGCGAGTAGCGAGTGTAGAATCAGATAAATCGACACTCACTACTCGTTACTCACTACTCGTTACTAATATTATCATAAGCCAAATCCCAATCTTTCCAGACCACCTCATATCCAGCTTCCTTTATAACGGCTGCTACCGCTTCGGGGTTTCGTTTATCACTATTGTCAAATTGTTCAAGCGATTGGGGAAATACCGAATAACCGCCCGGATTTGCTTTTGAGCCTGCACTCATAGAAGTGATACCAAGTTGGAAAATATGGTTACGAAATTTCTCCGTTTCGCGGGTTGAAATAGACAAATCAATTTCTTCATTAAACAAGCGATATGCACAAATTAATTGCACCAGTTCCTTGTCATTCATCACTACTTTGGGTTCAAGAATACCCTCTGCCGGACGCAAACGCGGGAAGGATACCGAGTACCTCGTTTGCCAATAGGTGCGCTCCAAATAATCCAAATGCAAGGCATTAAAAAAGCTGTCGGTACGCCAATCTTCCAGACCAATCAAGACCCCAAGTCCTATCTTTTTGATGCCTGCCTTACCCAATCTATCGGGCGTATCAATGCGATAAACAAAGTTCGATTTTTTACCCTTCGGATGGTGTTTTTTATAATCCGCTTCGTGATAAGTTTCCTGATACACCAATACGGTATTCAATCCATGCGGTATCAGTGCTTCGTAATCAGCTTGGTCGAGCGGCTGCACTTCCATTGAAATATGCGAAAAATGCGGACGAATAATATCCAAAGCCTTTTTAAAATAATCCACTCCGACAGTCTTATTCGCCTCACCTGTTACGAGTAAAATATGGTCGTAACCCATTGCTTTAATGGCAAGTATTTCTTGGAGAATCTGTGTACCATTAAGCGTTGTTCTCCGCATCGGATTATCCAGACTAAAACCGCAATAGGTACAGATATTCTGGCATTCATTGGAGAGGTACATCGGGGCGTACATTTGCACCGTTTTCCCAAAACGTTTGAGGGTCAGGTCACGACTCGCCTGCGCCATGAGTTCCAAATATGGCATTGCCGCAGGCGAAATTAATGCCTTGAAATCTTCCAAATCGCGCACCGTTTTATCCAATGCCCGTTCTACATCTGCACTTGTTTTAGCGTAGATGGATTCCTTGACTTCATCCCAATGATATGTCTTGAATAGCTGATTAAACATTGTGTATTTAATGCTTAATGCTTAATGCTTAATGGTTAATAATTAATTTTACTACGCGAAAATATTACTCGCATTAGTAATTAATCATTAACCGTTAATCATTAATCATTAAAATCTCAAGTGCTTGACGGTCAGTCCATTATTAATTAATTGTTTTAATGAATCTATACCTATGTTCAAATGTGTTTCCACAAAATTAGAGGTCACGTTTTTATCACTTTCTCGTGTTTTTACGCCTTCAGGGGTCATCGGCATATCCGATACTAACAAGATGGCACCGGAGGGAATATTATTATAAAAAGCGGTGGAGAAAATCGTTGCTGTTTCCATATCCACGCATATCACACGAATTTTTTTAAGGTATTTTTTAAATTTGGTATCATGTTCCCATACGCGACGATTGGTGGTATAAACCGTTCCTGTCCAGTAATCCATATTATAGTCGCGAATGGTGGTGGAAATCGCTTTTTGTAATGCAAAAGAAGGGAGTGCAGGCACTTCTTTTGGGAAATAATCGTTGGATGTACCCTCGCCGCGTATGCCTGCAATCGGGAGTATGAGGTCGCCGACTTTGTTCTTAGATTTCGTACCGCCACATTTACCTAAAAACAAACAGGCTTTGGGTTTTATTGCCGCCAACAAGTCCATAATCGTAGCGGCATTGGGGCTGCCCATTCCAAAATTGATAATAGTAATATCGTCTGCCGTTGCACTTGTCATGGCACCACCTTTGCCCCGTACTTTCACGCTGTGCATATCCGCAAACATCTGGACGTACTTACTAAAATTGGTCAACAGGATATATCGACCAAATTTATCCAGTTCCGTTCCCGTATATCGGGGCAACCAATCCTTGACAATTTGCTCCTTTTTTTCCATAAGGCAAATTTACACAAAAAGTTCGTAGTGTTGTAGTTCTTAGTTCGTAGCTTCTTATCTCATCTTAGAACTACTCAAAACACATGTAGTCTGGAGCTGTCTTTTACGGTATAAATTTCATCTAATTGTTGTTGCAAATCATTCAGTTCTTTGACCAATTTGGGGTCAGAATCTTCATGAACAAAATGACGTGCATACATCAATTCTCTGGCTACCCTGATGCAGTAAGCACGTTGTTCTTCGCAGCGTTTGAAATAGGCTTTGGCGAGTTTGATGCGTGGTTCGAGTGTACGTGGGTATATGGTTTTAGCATCAAAATAATGGTTGGCAGCTTTTTTAGTATCTTCTATTTCCGTATGTACATCACCGAGTGTCATCACTTCATCATAGGAGCGTTCCAAAGCTCGTTTTTTGGCTATTTTTTTAGATACTTTTCTTGTTTGTTCCTTTTTTTGCGCTTGTGTAGGAATGGTCGGTACGCTAAATCGCTGTATAGCTACGATACCCAAAATCATTAATACAATAGCTCCACCAACGGTTAATACTCTGGTTTTGAGCCGTTTAGAAAAAGTATCATTAGGATCTTTGCTGATGCGTTTTTTATTTTCCTCCGGCGTTTTACGGTAGTCTTTATTATACGAATTGGTGTTTTTCATATTTGCAATTTTGGTAAAAAAATGCCTTTATCTATAAACGCAAAATTAGTGTGTGATAGTTCATTAAATACAATGACTGAATGAGTAAATGATTGAATGAGTGAATAAAACACTGTTTATCAATTAGTTAATTCAAAAAATATTATTAGATTATTTTTGTCTGATTGCTTATTTTTATAAAAATTGGCTTAATTCCTTATCTTGCATTTTTTCTGATTATGGTCAAAAATATAAAAGCATCCGTATTGCGTGAATTATTATTTTTTTTAAATATTTAATAGAATTTTTGCATTGCAATTATTTAAATATTAATAATATTTTTACTTTTAAAATAACTTGACAATTCTACATTTTAAAAATATAAATATACTTATATTTAACATGGAATATTTTTTCCGAATTTGGGCTAAAACTCGTCAGACATTTTCAAAATTTACCGATGATGTCATATTTTTCCAGCAATATTTAAATGTCAGACGAGTTTTAGCCCAAATTCAAGAGTAAAATGCCAACTACATTAAACAAAAATCGAACATGACATTATGTCAAGGTATTATGCGAATTATTGTTATTTTTAATATTTAAATTAATTATAAAATACTCGCGTCATACAAATTTACATTTTACATTTATTATTTTACATTTTACATTCCCTAATTTGTCATTATTAAAAAAACTTGCAGGCGAAACGGTCATTTACGGACTTGGTAATATTGCCGGACGAGTGTTGAATTTTATTATTCTCACACCTTACCTGACCCGACAATTTACAACCGGAGAGTACGGTGTTTTTTCTACTTTGTATGCTTATGCAGCATTCCTGATGATAGTATTTACCTATCGAATGGAGACCGCTTTTTTCAGATTTGCAAGTCAGGCAGAGCAAGATGATAAAAGCAGCGACGAAGCAATTGACACAGCATTAAAACCCCGAAAAAAACCCAACACAAATACCTTTTCTACTGCCACATTATCTTTACTGACCACTAGCCTACTGCTTGTCTCTTTGCTAATCGCTTTCGCGCAGCCAATTGCCAATTTTATTAAATATCCCGAACAAAAAGAATATATAATATGGTTTGCCATGATTATCGGATTCGACGCATTATCAGCCATTCCACTGGCGCGATTACGGCTTGAAAGTCGTCCGATATATTTCGTGGCAGCCAAACTTACAGGTATTATTGTCAATGTTATATTTATTCTGTTTTTTTTGGAAATATGTCCAAAACTTGCAGAAACCGGTAATGCTCTGGCACAGGCGGTTTACAGTACAGAAAATCGTGTAGGCTTGGTCTTTGTTGCGAATATGATGGGTAGTGCGGCTACACTTCTGTTGCTGTTGCCGCTTTATTTAAAAACAAAATTAGTATTTGATAAAACGCTGTGGACAAGTATGTTGCGATACTCTGCGCCACTGATTGCCGTAGGGCTGGCAGGTATGGTCAATGAGGTTGCCGACCGTATTTTGCTCCAACGTCTCTTGCCCGGCACCTCCGAATACGTAGAGTCTCAAATCGGGATTTATGGGGCATGTTATAAGTTTGCGATACTGATGGCACTCTTTACGCAAGCCTTCAATTATGCCGCAGAACCTTTCTTCTTTCGCAATGCTAATCGTGCTGATGCCAAACAGGTGTATGGACAAGTGGCACAGGCATTCACACTTATTGGTTGTCTTGCTTTTTTAGGAATATGGTTATACATTGATATTTTTAAAATATTGGTTCATGAGGACTATTATGAAGGCATCAAAATAGTTCCTGTGCTTTTACTTGCCAATGTCTGTCTTGGCTTATATTACAACTTTGCAATATGGTACAAACTGACTGATAAAACGCACATTGGCGCATATATCGCAGGGGCAGGTGCGGTGGTGACAATTGCACTAAATCTTGCGCTAATTCCGCTGATTGGATATATGGGTTCGGCATGGGCTACGCTTGCTGCTTATGCCACTATGTGCGTACTCTGTTATCTGCTCGGACAAAAACATTATACTATAGTTTATCCGATACGAAAAATGTTGACTTACCTTAGCATCGCTATTGCTTTGTACTTCGTTAGCGTACCCATTCGTGCTACTTATGGTGGCGGCAGTTGGGTGGTATATGGTACGAATACTTTGATTTTGATGACCTTTATTTTGATTATTGCTTTTATAGAAAGAACAGTCATTCGTGACCTGTTTAACAAGTCAGATTAATCACTTAAAGTAGTGCGACAAAAATATTGAACCACTAAGTACACAAAAAACACGAAGGTCGAATTAAAGCAGAGGTCACTAAATAATTTTCTAACATATTGGTTATGAGGTTTTTGTGTTCTTTTTCGTTAGTTCGATTTAGTGTTTTTTGTGTACTTAGTGGTTCAAAATGTTGTTAGTTTATTTTTGTCCAACTACTTAC
>CALIZI010000072.1 GCA_938028705.1 uncultured Saprospiraceae bacterium
AAAATCCCGTCATTCGTCGGGACAAGTTGTAAAACACAAAATGTAAAATGTAAAAGTGTCGATAGGACATGAAGTTATTTATTTTTAAATTGTTATATATTTAAAATTTTGAAAATCAAATTATTATTAAAAAACATTCACGTTATACACTTTTACATTTATTATTTTACAACTTGTCCCGACGAATGACGGGATTTTACATTACAATAACGATTTTCACCTTATAGTACAGATGAGCGAATATTTTACATAAGTAAAATACTTCGACATTCGATATTCTCCTGTTCGTTATTCGATATTCAAAAATTACACCCTATCCTCTGTATTATAAGTCCGCCAAATAGAAAGTATCATCCGAAAAGGCATAATGATAGTAGTAATGACGCTACCTACACCAAAGAACAGCATTTCAGTTCGGATATATCCTAATAGTCCGCTTTCACGAGTGACGGGAACCTGCTCGCGCAAGTATTTGAGGGAAAGCAATGTCTGACTGCCTTGTTCATCAAGGAACATTTGAAAGCCATAGACCTGACCAATCAAATAAAAAAGCAAAGGCAGGCACGCTGCAATTAATAACAGTTTGACAGGTGTAAGTCGGGCAAGAAAAGTATTTTTTAATAAAAATATATAACGTGTAAATGTAACAAAAATAAAGATAAAAAGGATATTGGCGAATAGAAAAGGGTAGTTGTCAAAAACTCGAAGTATGGGAAAG
Source organism: uncultured Saprospiraceae bacterium (assembly GCA_938028705.1). GTDB lineage: Bacteria > Bacteroidota > Bacteroidia > Chitinophagales > Saprospiraceae > JAHDEO01. The sequence goes on from CALIZI010000072.1 coordinate 719, forward strand.
AGAACGAGAACGGCAAGTATTGCGGTAGCTACCCACCACACCAATTCTAAGGTTAATTTCAAGCGTAATTGCGGATGACTCATAGTGAATGGATAGGCTATAAATTCGTAGAGACGCGATGAATCGCGCCTCTACATTGTTAATTATTTCTCAGAATGCTCTTGTTTTTGGGAGGGTGGGGAGTTTATAAAGTTTATAAAGTTTATGAAGTTTACAAAGTTTATTAGTTCTTTTAGTGTATAAATATTTTTTCATAAAAAATATTTACACCAATCAACTCTATGAACTTTATAAACTAATCAACTTTATAAACTCTATAAACTAATCAACTCTATAAACTTCATCAACTCTATCAACTTACACTGCGAAACTCTCACCGCAGCCACAAGAACGGGTGGCATTAGGATTATTGAAATAAAATCCCTTTCCGTTGAGTCCGCCGGAAAATTCTAAAGTAGTATTGCAAAGGTACAAAAAACTGCGTAGGTCGGTGACGACTTTTATGCCATTATCTTCAAATATTTGGTCATTGGCTTGCTCTTCATTGTCAAAATCCATCTTATACGACAAGCCCGAACAACCACCACTCGTCACGGATACCCGAACAAAGTAATCATTCGCCATCTTTTCCTGTGTGCGGATTTCCTCAATTTTTGTCTTTGCACTGTCTGCTACGAATAACATAATTTTAATGGTTAATGGTTAATGATGAACGGTTAATGATTAATTTTCGCTACGCGAAAATATTTACTCGCGTTAGTAATTAACCATTAAGCATTGACCATTAACCGTTAATGATGTGCCACTGCTGCCGTTACTTCCAAGCCATTTTTTTCCTGATAATCTTTGATAGCTCCTTTAATCGCGTCTTCGGCGAGTACGGAACAATGGATTTTTACAGGTGGCAAGGCGAGTTCTTCCACGATGTCCATGTTATCAATTTTCATGGCTTCATCAACGGTTTTGCCTTTGAGCCACTCAGTAGCCAATGAGGAAGAAGCGATTGCCGAACCACATCCGAAGGTCTTGAACTTCGCATCTTTGATGGTCTGTGTGCTTTCGTCCACTTCGATTTGCAGACGCATGACATCACCACATTCGGGTGCGCCAACAAGTCCTGTTCCTACATTTTTCTGGCTTTTATCTAATGTACCCACATTGCGCGGATGCTTGAAATGCTCTAATACTTTATTTGAATATGCCATAATTTTTTAATGATTAACGGTTAATGGTTAATGGTTAATAATTGTTTTTTCGCTACGCGAAAAATTATAAAATTAATCATTAAACATTTAGTCATTATTTGACACCGTTTTTGATTTTCGAATTTACTATTTTAACAAAAATAAGTTAAAATTGGTTCTTATACCAATTTTATGAGTAGTTAATTTGTGAATCAGTTAATTAGGTCGTCTATCTCGTCTGATTAACTGTTCAACTAATAAACCAATTAACTAAACTCAATGTTCCGCCCATTCCACTGCGTCCAAATCCACACCTTCTTTATACATTTCCCAAATCGGGCTAAGGTCGCGCATGTGCTTGACTCCGTCGGAGACGAGTTTGATAGCGAGGTCAATTTCTTCTTCTGTGGTAAAACGCCCCAAACTAAAACGAATCGAAGAATGCGCCAAATCATCACCCAAACCCAATGCTTTGAGAACATAAGAGGGTTCGAGCGAAGCCGATGTACACGCCGAACCCGACGATACGGCAACGTTCTGATTAAAAGTCATCATCAGCCCTTCGCCTTCTACATGTTTGAAAGAAATATTCGTAGTATGTGGCATACGATGTTCGGCAGAACCATTGATATAGGTCTCTTCGAGTACCATTAAGCCCGTTTCGAGTTTGTCGCGCAATTTAGCAAGGCGTATCGCTTCATCTGCCATTTCTTTACGCGCAATTTCGGCAGCTTTTCCAAAACCGACAATGCCCGGAACGTTCATCGTACCCGAGCGCATTCCGCGTTCATGTCCACCACCGTCGAGTTGTGCAGTAACTTTGACACGCGGATTTTTCCTGCGTACATACAGTGCGCCTACACCTTTCGGTCCATACATTTTATGTGCCGTAAATGCCATTAGATGAATGCCCAATTCTTTCACATCTATCGGAATTTTACCCACCGCCTGTGTCGCATCCGACATAAAAAGGACACCATGTTTTTTACAAATTTCACCGATTGCCTTCATCTCCTGAATCACCCCCGTTTCATTATTCGCAAACATGATAGAGACCATTATCGTATTGTCTTTTATCGCTGCTTCGAGTTCCTCTAAGTCAACTCTTCCATTTTCCTTGACTTCAAGATACGTGACTTCTGCACCTTTTTTTTCCAATGCCTTACAAGTATCCAAAACCGCTTTATGCTCGGTAGTGCAAGTGATGATGTGATTGCCTTTACGGGCATACATTTCATAAGCACCTTTGAGGGCGAGATTGTCAGATTCGGTGGCACCTGATGTGAAGATAATTTCTTTGCCATCAGCATTTATTAAAGCAGCAATTTGGTCACGGGCATAGTCCACCGCCTCTTCAGCTACCCAACCAAAGGAGTGGCTGCGGCTTGCTGCATTGCCATGCTTTTCATAAAAATAAGGCACCATCGTATCCACCACACGCGGGTCGGTAGGTGTCGTGGAATTATTATCGAGATAAATCATTTTATTCATAGAATATCAGTCTTTTATTTAGATTTTGTCTAAATGAGAAAAAATCGTATGCAAAGGTAACGTTTTTTTATCGAAAAGGTTGATTTAATTTTAACATTTAAATGGCGGTTTCATAAAAAATAAAACACCCCCAAAAAGTAAGCGTCATTCCGCACCGCGATGCGGAATCTTTTGCCGCCAGAGATCGATTTTGAACTCAAACTTGTCAGATATTTTCAAAATGTCTGACAAGTTTGAGTTCAAAATCAGACCAAAACACCTTCTCATAAATCGAATAACGAGTTTTTTTTTGTTTAAAAAATGCTTTATCTCGGCTTCCGTAGCGTAGTGCTTCCAGCCTGTGTTGCGCTTGAGCGATACGAAGTACGTCCATTATCGCTTTCACGTCCTTATATCCATTTCCACTTTTCGGGCTAAATATGCGGACACGCAGAATACTGTTCTTGGCGTACAAAAGATATATCGTCAAACTCTGTACCTTCGTACTCGCAAACTCGCTACTCGCAAACTCGCTACTCGCAAACTCGCTACTCGCTACTCGCTACTAAGGTCTCATAAAGCGTTTTCATACTTTGCGCTTGCACGGAAAGGTCATATTTCTGATGAGCATCTGCACTGATTTTTTGTGCATCAAATTGATGATTTCTGAAAAAATCCAACATACTGTTTTTCAGTGCTTGCGGACTAGTATTTTGACACAGGATGCCATTCACGCCATGTTCTATTTGTTCGGGTGCGCCGCCTGTATTGAAGGCTACAACGGGCGTACCGCAGGCAAGGGATTCTAAAATGGTATTGGGAAAATTATCCTCTATGGCTGGCGTGACATACACATCGGCAGCCGAATAAATAAGACTCATCTGGGCTTCACTTTCGACATTACCTAGGTAGCGATAGGGGGGTATTTTGGCAGGTGGTTCCCAGAATCGTCCCACGATGACCAGCAACAAATCTTTGATATACAAAGTACGAACAGCCTCCAGAAAAGTTGCCATCCCTTTGTGTTGTTCATCTATATTAGAGGCGACAAATAGGATAATTTTTTCATCTGGCGGTAGGCGCAGTTGTTGGCAAATCACTTCTTTTGACTTGGGTTGAAAGACAGACGTATCAACACTATTCGGAATATGATGAACGGAAATATTTGGTATCACATCGCTTTGGCTTATCTTGTCCTGCATCCATTTTGAAGGCGCAACAAAGGTAATGGATTGCCGGTCGAAACACTCTTTTTTGATAGCTGATTGTTGGTCAATCAATTTTTGATATTCATCGAAAGGAAAGTTTTTTTCAAAGGCTTGTCCGCCACTGACGGGAGAAATATCGTGCGTTGTCCACACAATTTTTTTGTCATTCTTTTTGAAAAATGACGGATAATCCAGAAAATCATTGACCCAATGCAGGTGTATAATGTCAGCCTCTTGGTACAATGGATTGGCAGTAATATCGAAAGGTGAATTGACGAGGTAAAAACCGTAAGGAGCTTTGGGGTAGCCCAACAAGCGGACTTGTCTCCGCCATCGCACTGTTTTGATTTTTAATTGATTAGATATTTTAGAAAATTTATTATTACAAAAACTTAAATGCGAATATACTTCGGGAACATCGGTAGGCGTATTGTCCAATGTCAATACTTTTGAGTCTATACCATTACGCAACAAGCCCGTATGCAAACGCAAACAGGCTTTGGCAGCACCGCCTCTGAGTAGTGTATTGATGTGAAGTACTTTCATGGTTATTGGTTAATCAGGTGAACAGGGAATTAGTTGAACGGGTAATCAGGTGAGCGTGGATAGATAATTTATTTAAAATAATTTTATTTAAATATTTTTAAAAATACGTATTCACGTCCGCCTGATTACCTGTTCAACTAATTCCCCGATTAACTAATAAAAAATATCTGTTTGCATCATTATGTACAATTTGAAATCCGTAAGTAATTAAACTGTTCAATGATTGGTATATTTTTTTTATATTATTAAAATGTTTTTGTTGATTTGTGTGATGATATTCCAGATAAATAATTTTAATATCCAGTTGTTCATCAATGATATTTTGAATGACCTCGTATTCTGCACCTTCAATGTCTAATTTCAAATAATCAATATGCTCATGATTCATGTTTTTCATAATGGTAGAAAGCCGCTGTGCGGGTACTTCAATATAATCATCCGACCCCTGCATATTGGTAATCGAATGTGAAACATGCGCCGGATTCAAAGGCGAAAAAAAACGAACTGTGGTATCTTCATTCCACAAGGCAATGGATTTAAAAGTTATTTTTTCAAGGATCTTGGAGTTGGTTTTATAAGGGTATTTACCGTCGGAAAAAAAAGTTTCTCCGGCAAGTGTTTTTTCCTGCAATTGTTGGAAATGAGTGACTGCTCTCGGCGTAGGGTCAAAAATGATTACCTCGCATCCGTATCGTTTAATCATTTCCAAATCTGCGTGAATATCCTCCCCCGCCCCGAAGGAATACACAATCGAACCGGCATCCAACAAGCCATCGGGCATCATCGAAAAGCCATACGAATTACCGACTTTTTGAACCGGATAAGCCGTTTGATCCACCTTCAATGGAAAAAACTGCCATATCAGGCGGGGCATCAGACTGTTCCATTTGCCGATGAGTTTGTGCATACGTACAATGAGTGAATAATTTAAAACACAATAATACGAATACCTCGTTAATATGAAAAGCCAATCAAGATTTAACATTTTTTGAAGGCTTTAAATTTCGTATATTAACATATCTTTTTTACCTTCACACAAGATGTGACGAATAAAACATTGTATATATATTAATATTTGTATCAAAACAATGTAAAAAAAGCGTGAAGCAGCTTACTATAAGTTAAATATATCTTAAATACCAAACTAAATCATCTGAACACCTCGTTGATACATAAATTAACACAAGTATAGATGATCCAAAAAACACAACGAAGTATTACACTATTTAAATACATGGTACTTGATAAAAACCAAATGCAGTGATTAGTCTGTTGACTATCAGTACCTTAAATCTTTCCTAATTATCATTAATGATATATTGAATGACTAATTACAGATAATTGTTAATTAGATAATTCAAACTCATTCAGATTTTTTATTTAAAAACAATTTTATTTTTATTATTTAATAAAAATTATTTTATAATATTTTTCTTATTAAAAACAAATTATTTATAAATTTTATTTTTTTTAAATAGTTAAATACCCATACCTATTTGACCACTAAATAACTTGAACAGTAAACAATTTTTTTCACCCATTTATCAACAATGTTATGACATGGAAATCACATCGAATAGCCTTATTCTTAATTTTGGCTATTTTTGCTACGCCCGTATTGGCACAAAAAAAACGTGCTAAAAAGAAGAAAAAACGGGCAAAAACTCAGCTCACTGTACCGAAGGTAAAAGCACCTTTGGCTCAACTCAAAAAAATCACCGAAGTAGAAGGCATCACCGAATACGAAATGGAAAACGGCTTGCGTGTCCTCCTCTTCCCCGACCAATCCAAAGCCACCATTACGGTCAATATCACCTACATGGTAGGGTCGCGGCACGAAGGCTACGGCGAAACCGGTATGGCGCACCTGCTCGAACACCTTGTCTTTAAAGGCACCCCGAATCATCCTGATATTCCGCAAGAGCTTACCGAGCATGGCGCAAGCCCCAATGGTACGACTTGGTTTGACCGCACCAACTATTTCGAGACCTTTAGTGCTACCGACGAAAACCTTGATTGGGCATTAGACTTAGAAGCCGACCGTATGGTCAATTCATTTATTGCCAAAAAAGATTTGGATAGTGAAATGACCGTAGTTCGCAATGAGTTTGAATCAGGAGAAAACAATCCCTCCAGTGTACTCTTAAAACGTGTTCTGGGCGCAGGTTTTCTCTGGCACAATTACGGAAATACGACTATCGGTTCACGTTCCGACTTGGAGAATGTACCCATTGATAGGCTCAAAGCGTTTTATAAAAAATACTATCAACCGGATAATGCCGTACTCGTGGTTGCCGGAAAATTCAATACTGAAAAAACCTTAGACCTCGTCACCAAAAAATTCGGTAAAATCCCAAGACCGGAGCGCAAACTTATCCCCACTTACACCAAAGAACCTACACAAGACGGCGAGCGTCTGGTCACACTCAAACGCTCCGGCGATGTACAAGCAGTTTCCTGTATGTACCACACACCGTCTGGCACACATGCCGACTATGCTGCGATTTCTGTGATTGAAGAACTACTCACCGACCAGCCTTCCGGCAGATTGTACAAGGCACTCATGGAACCCAAAATTGCCTCTTATATCTGGGGTTTTGCACCCGGATTGAAGGAAGGCGGCTTTATGTACATGGGCGCAGATGTACGTAAGGAAAATGATTTGGAAGAAGCTAAAAAGGTCATGTTGGCTACTTTAGATGATTTGAAAACCACCCCGCCAACCAAAGAAGAAGTAGAACGCGCCAAAACCCGCATTCTTAAAAATTGGGATTTGGCATACAATAATTCAGGACGCATTGGCAGACGACTCAGCGAGTACATTGCACAAGGCGATTGGCGATTGATTTTCTTGTTCCGCGATAATATAGAAGCGGTTGATGTAGAGGATGTGGTACGTGTAGCGGGCGAATATTTCAAACCCTCCAACCGCACTATAGGTATGTTTTATCCGACTACGGAAACCGACCGCGTAGAGATTCCTGATGCGCCGGACGTAGCTGCTTTAGTGGACGGCTACAAAGGGCGTGAGACCATTTCTGCCGGAGAAGAATTTGACCCTTCACCGCAAAATATCGAAAACCGCACCTCGCGCGATAGTGCGCCGAGCGGCATTCAATACGCCTTATTGACCAAAGAAACACGCGGAGATGCGCTCACTGCACGCATGACGCTCCGCTACGGGTCGCCCGAAAGCCTAAAGGGGAAAAATGTTGCCGCAGGGCTTGCTGCCGATATGCTGATGCGCGGTACAATGAACCTTAATCGTCAGGAAATTGCAGATAAATTGGACCAATTGAAAGCCAATGTGAGAATTTTTGGCGGTATCAACGGCTTAGATGTCAACATCGAAACCGAGCGCGATAATTTGCCGGAAGTCGTTGACCTTGTGGCAGATATGATGAAAAATCCATCGTTTGACCAAAATGAATTTGAGAAATTAATTGAAGAAGAACTATCGTCGCGCGAGGAGAGCTTGTCTGACCCGCGCTCGGTAGCGAATAATGCCTTCAGTCGCCTGCTCAATCCGTATCCGAAGGACGATGTCCGGTACAGAATGACGCAGGAGGAAGAAATAGAAGCCATTAAAAATACGACTTTGGAAGATGTCAAAAATTTCCACAAAGCATTTTACGGTGCATCCAATGCTACGGTAGCCATAGTGGGTGATTTTGATGATAAAGTGATTAAAGAAAAAATTGACAATCACTTCGGCGAATGGAACAGCCCAAGCGAGTATAAGCGCATTTCGAAGGCATATAAGGAGATAAAAGCTATCAACGAAAATATCGAAACACCCGACAAAGCCAATGCAATGTTTTATGCAGGTACGCTTCTGGAAATTGGTGATAAACACCCGGATTATCCGGCTTTGATGTTGGGCAATTATATGCTTGGCGGCGGCTTCCTCAATTCTCGTTTGGCTACCCGCATTCGTCGTACCGATGGCTTGAGCTATGGTGCGGGTTCGTGGCTCAATGCTGATTCGCAAGACGAAAGAGCTACCTTTGGCGGCTATGCCATTTATGCACCCGAAAACCGCGATGCCGTAGAAGCTGCCTTCAAAGAAGAAATCGCAAAAGTACGCACAGAGGGCTTCACACAAGAGGAAGTGGATGCTGCCAAATCGGGTTGGTTGCAGTCGCGCACTGTTCGTCGCTCGGAAGACCGCAGCCTGTCCGGTTCGCTTAATCGCTACCTGTATATTGACCGCGATATGCTTTGGGATGCTGCCTTTGAGGAGAAAATATCCAATCTCACCTTAGCAGAAATCAACGAGGCAGTAGCCAAATATATTGATGAAAATAAGCTGTTTTATATCAAAGCAGGTGACTTTGAAGGGGCAGCTAAGAAAATTAAACCGTAATACCGTACAGGCGGTTTCAACCGCTATGTGTAGTGTAATTTGTATTTTTCTGTAAATAAACATTTTTACAATTTAATTTACTTTTACATGGCGATTAAAATCGCCTGTACGTAGTTCAATGCGCTCATTTCTCATCATACAAACCGCCTTTATCGGCGATGTTATTCTGGCTACGCCAATTATTGAAAAATTGCATCGGCACTATCCCGATGCAGCGATAGATGTATTGGTCAGGAAAGGAAATGAGCACCTTTTGGAAGGACATCCCAAATTGCGGGAGGTCTTAATTTGGAATAAAAAAGAGCAGAAGTATAGGAATTTATTTAAACTGGCAAGTGAAATACGTGTGCGTCGATACGACGAAATCATCAATGTCCAGCGCTTTGCTGCTTCCGGTTTTTTAACAGCATTTAGCCAAGCTAAAAAGAAAACGGGTTTCGATAAAAACCCGTTTTCTTTTTTTTATCATCATAAAATAACACACAAAATAGGCGATAACACCCACGAGGTCAATCGCAATCTTCAACTCATACAGCACCTCACTGACAATACCTTTCAGCGTCCGGTCTTGTATCCCTCTGCTAATGATATATCAACTATAAAGCCTTATCAATCAAGACCTTATATTTGCATTGCGCCTACATCAGTATGGTTTACCAAACAACTTCCGGTAGCGAAATGGCTTGAACTCATCAACACTTTACCCATCGAAAACAACATCTATCTACTAGGCAGTCCGGCAGACCACACAGCTTGCGAAGCCATCAAAGCCGCCACGCATCACCCGCAGATACACAACCTTGCAGGCAAACTCACGCTTCTCCAATCGGCAGCCCTGATCCGAGATGCCCAACTTACCTATACCAACGATTCTGCACCCATGCACCTCGCCTCTGCCATGAACGCCCCCGTAGCCGCCGTCTTTTGTTCCACCGTTCCCGACTTTGGTTTCGGTCCATTGTCCGATGTCTCACACATCATCCAAACCGAACAAAACCTGACCTGTCGCCCCTGCGGTCTGCATGGCAAAAAAGTCTGCCCGAAAGGACATTTTGATTGCGCTAATAGTATTGAGTTTATAGAGTTGATAAAGTGATTAGTTTATAGAGTTTATAGAGTGATTAGTTTATAGAGTTGATAAAGTGATTAGTTTATAGAGTGATTAGTTTATAGAGTTTATAGAGTGATTAGTTTATAGAGTTGATAAAGTGATTAGTTTATAGAGTTGATAAAGTGATTAGTTTATAGAGTTGATAAAGTGATTAGTTTGCTAATCTTTATAAACTCTATCAACTTCATCAACTCTATAAACTCTATCAACTCTATCAACTCTATCAACTCTATCAACTCTATCAACTCTATCAACTCAACCCTTCCCTTTCGCTTTTTTCTTTGCACGTTTTCTGGCGGCTCGTCTTTCTTTTTTCGTCATCTTTTTTCCTTCTACCACTTCATACTCGCCTGTACGTTTACGTCCTCTGATGATAGTTGTTGTTTCCTCAGTCACCGAGACTTTTCTTGTTTCATTACCTGCGGGTTCTCCGTTTTCCATTCTCACTACAGCTTTGGCATAACCTGCATTGGCAGAGAGTGCCAGGTGCTTATCGGCGAGTTCATCCTCGTTGGTTTCCACATAAACGGCAGATAGTATATAATGAGCTTTACCATCTTTCGGAACGTTCTCTAAATAGTTGGTTAGCAAAGAGATAGCTTCCTCATAACGCCTTGCATAATAAGCTGCACTACCGGCGTGTTTCATCAACTCGTGGTCATCAGCGTTCAGTTCTGCGGCTTTTGAAAAATGCTTGTGTGCTTCTTCGTATTCACCTTTATTATAATTCAAAAAGCCAAGTTGCGTGTAGGCATCCGTATAAGTATTATCGAAACCGATGGCATTATAATAATTCTCTAAGGCACTCACTTTATCTTTCAATTTTTCGTAACAAACCCCGCGCATATAAAACACTTTTGCATTGACATCCGATGCTCTGATCTTATAAGATTCATCTAAGGCTTTTTGATATTTTTTCTCTTTATAAAGATTAACAACAGCATACAGACTGACATCACTGTCTTTATTGGCATCGGCAGAAACATCGCTTGCAGCACCGTCAAGCGTATTATCTTTTTCGGCTTCCAACAAAGTGATTTGATATTGCGGCTTCTTATAATTCGGATTAATCGCCAGTGCTTTTTCAAAACATTCCATAGCCTTATCGTTCTGTTTATCAGCCGCATACAAACGTCCGATATTATACCATACCTTCTCGTCAATATCTTTTTTTGCAATGACTTTTTCGTAATTCGACAAGGCTTCCTTCACTTCACCGCGCTCATCCTGACAGACCGCCAACAAGTGATAGGCATCTATAAAATCCGGCGAATGTTCCACCGCTTCCTGCAAATAAGGAACAGCAGCATCATAACTTTTAGCCACGTAATGTTTACGTGCTTTTTCATAGGCTTGCCATGCTTCGGGCGATTGAGCAAAAGCACCCAAAGCGCAACACAATATCAGAGATAGCATAATAATTTTGTTCATAAAAATATTTTTTATTTAAAATAAATAATTTTATAAATACCCACAAATTTAACTCCAAAAAATCATCGTCAACAATAAACGAGGTCTTTTTTGTATTAAAAAATGCTTTTATTTGGCTTCCTCGCCAAATTCCCTTTACAGTATTTCAAATTAATTGATACGACATTCGTGCCTTATCGTTTTCACATACTTATATTTGTTTTTTACTCACTTGCTAAATATGTGGATAGTTGAAGGTTGCTTCCGGTGTACAGAGTGCATATTTTCATAAGCTAATTCTCACAATAATTGCTTAATATTTCAAAAATAACTATCTTGCACTTATTGCTTTAGGGGTGTGAATAATAGTAGCGAGTGACGAGTGGTGAGTTTCGAGAAATGAATTTTGCAACGCAAAGTTTATCATTCAAAATTCTACATTCATTCATTCAAAATTAATTATCCACTGAGAAATTACCCTTTGAACCTGATATAGTTAGCACTGTCGTAGGGAAAAGCGGATACCATTCAATGTATGCGAACAAAATCAATTTCGCAAGTCGTCCGTCTGTTTTCTCCTACAAATTTATCGTTTATTATATGTGTGTAATTACGTTAATAAATTAATCATTAACCGTTCACCATTAACCATTAATGAAGTGATTGTATTTATCAATAAAGAAAAAAAAGAACTTTCGGATAATACCGATATTGTAAAAATGCTCCATGTAAATGGTATCGAAGATACCAAAGGTATTGCCATTGCCATTAATAACGAAGTCATCCCCAAAAATAGTTGGCAAAACCACTTATTACATGACCAAGATAACATCACAATAATAACCGCCACCGCAGGCGGATAATTGAATGTAAAATGTAATCCCGATAGCTATCGGGAAAATTCAAAATGTAAAAGTGCCAATAGGACACGAGTAATACATGTTTTATTTTTTTTGTTTATTAAAAACTAAAAAACAATTAATTACGAAATAGTTTCACGTCCACCTCGCGTACTACCACTTTTACATTTTACATTTATTATTTTACATTCCCGTTTTATGTTTTACAAAAAAGAAATCACCGCGACCAACTTCAAAGGCAAAGTCAACCTTGCCGGAAAGGATTTTTGTCAGCACAAATACGCCTATTACAAGTATTTGCGTGAAAACGATCCGGTGCATAAGGGGAAAATAGTGGTGGTGAAAGGCTATTTTTTGGCAAACTACGAAGACTGCCATGCAGTGACGACAGACAAGCGATTCATTCGCGAACGCGAGCGTATCACAGGCAAAAACCGCTACCCGATACCGATTACAAAAACCCTAAAATTGATGCTGGAAAACATGATTTCCGTGGACGAACCCGAACATCGCCGATACAAAGTTTTGGTACATAAAGCCTTTTCGCCACGTCGCGTACAGGCACTCGGCGAGCGGGTAGAAAGCCTTGCCCACGAACTCATCGACAAAGCCGAAGCCAAAGGCGAAATCCACCTCAAAAGTGAATATTCGCGCCCCATACCAACTACTGTAATTGGCGAGATGATGGGTGTCGAGGGGGCTGATATGGACGACATGGACAATATGATGAAAGCCATGACCGACATGGGAAATTCGGGAATGGGGCTGCTAACGAGTATGGTGTTTCGTTTGCCAAAAGCCGTCAAATTTATGCGCCAACTTGTCAATCGCAAACGCGCCACGCCCGGCGACGACATCCTAACCGCCCTCATCCAAGCCGAAGAAGACGGCGACAAACTCACTGAAAACGAACTCGTTTCAATGGCATTCCTACTCATCGTCGCCGGATTTGAGACCACCTACAACCTGATTACCAACTCCGTATATACGCTCCTCCGTCATCCCGACCAACTCGAAAAACTCCGCCAAAATCCCAACTTGATGAACAACGCAGTAGAAGAAATCTTACGCTATAACGCCCCGATTCACACCACCAAACCCATTTTCCCCATAGAAGATATTACGATAAAAGGCGTGACCATACCAAAGGGTGCGATGGTAATGCCCTTACTCGCTTCCGGCAATCACGACCCCGACATGTTTGACCAACCGGAGGTATTCGACATTGAACGCACACCAAATAAACACCTGAGTTTTAGTATGGGAACACATTATTGTCTCGGCGCATCATTGGCGCGATTGGAGACGGCAATGGCATTGAAAGTGCTGATAGAACGTTGTCCGAATATGCGACTGGGGATTGAGGGAGATATTCCGGTGGTGAAGCGTCCGGGCTGGCATGAGTACGTACAAATGCCGATAAAATTAACGTAAAACGATTTTGCAAATCGTTCTCGCGTAGTACGTGACGATTTGCAAAATCGTTTTACGTTGTCGCCCGAATTTGATTTGAAGCTATTGCGATGCCCTAACGTAGCGTAATGCGTCTCGCTTGCGCCGCATACTACTTGCAAAACTAACGTGGCGCAAGCCGGAGGCATTACGCTACGGTGCGTGCAAAATCGCTTTACGTTTTCATTAAAAAATAAATTATCAATTATTTACACATAAATGAAAAAACAAATAATTATTGGAGAACGTGTTTTTAAGTATAAAAAAGATGCTTTGGGGCATTTCAAAGCAATTTTAAATTCATATGATTTTGGTGAGGAATTAAATGAGAACGATAATAACGATGTATTTGAATTACTAAAACTTCACCCAAATTTTGAAGAAAAAAATAACGATGGAATTAAGGGTTTCAAGATTGATAAAGTCAAAAAGTACAACGCCAAATGTTTTCACATCATTAAGAATGACCTGAGTTTAGAAGCATTTTCATATACAAAATGTATCAACGGCAGTCATTCACCTTCAACAAAATTCAGTAGAACTTGTAGAGATGTCATTCAGAATGATTTGAGAGATGTTAAGCAAAAATATTTTGGTCAAAATTCTAAAAAAGGACAAGTGAAATGCCAAGAAACAGGTGAACTGTGCTTTTGGGAAGAATTAGTCATTGACCATAGACAACCTAACACATTCTCGGTGATAATTGATAGATTTATTGAGGTTTACAAATTAGATATTAAATCTATTGAATACATCGAAAAGATTGATAATGTTTATGAATTTAAAGACAGCAAAATTGCAGAGGAGTTTAGGGAATATCACAAACAAAAAGCGAATTTAAGAATTGTGAAGAAAGGAAAAAATGCAGGTCGCGCACATCAGGCAAGACTAAAACAACAAAAAAAAGATTTAAAAATAAAGTAAAATTTTACGATAAAATAATTCACACATAAAAGCGAGCTGGAAGCTCGCGTTACGTATATTATGAAAATAGAAACATTACCCACCCAACATAGCATCACGCGCAAGCCATTTCCTGCGTCGAAGAAAGTATATGTCAAAGGAAAAATCCACGACATAGAAGTTGCCATGCGCGAGATTGCGCTCGACCCGACCAAGACGAATGATGAAGTCATTGAAAATGAACCTATTACGGTTTATGATACAAGTGGATCATACACCGACCCGGATGTGTATATTGATGTCCGAAAGGGATTGCCAAAGCTACGTCAGCAATGGATTTTGGATAGAGGCGATGTGGAAGAATTGGACGAAATCACATCGGATTACGGCAAAGAACGCCTGTATAGTACGAAATACGATTACCTGCGTTTTGAGCATTTGAAAAAGCCGCTGCGAGCGAAAAAAGGGCAGAACGTCACGCAACTGCACTATGCGCGGAAGGGCATTATCACGCCGGAAATGGAGTACATTGCTATCCGCGAAAATCAGGGCATTGATGCCTTGAACGCCGAGCAAATCGGACACCAACATCCCGGTAATAGCTTTGGAGCGAACACGCCGAAAAGCCATATTACGCCCGAATTTGTGCGTCAGGAAATCGCCGAAGGTCGTGCGATTATTCCTAATAATATCAACCACCCAGAAAGCGAACCCATGATTATCGGGCGCAATTTTTTGGTGAAAATCAATGCCAATATCGGTAATTCGGCGGTGACATCGAGCATCGAAGAAGAAGTCGAAAAAGCGGTGTGGGCTTGTCGTTGGGGTGCTGATAATATCATGGATTTATCCACCGGAAAAAATATCCACGAGACCCGCGAATGGATTATCCGCAACTCGCCCGTACCGATTGGAACGGTGCCGATTTATCAGGCATTGGAGAAGGTAAATGGCGACCCCGAAAAGCTGACTTGGGAGGTCTTTCGCGATACGCTGATTGAGCAAGCCGAGCAAGGTGTTGACTACTTTACCATACATGCAGGCGTGCGTTTGGCGTACATTCACCTGACCGCAAAGCGTGTGACGGGTATCGTGTCGCGTGGCGGTTCGATTATGGCAAAATGGTGTTTGGCGCATCACAAAGAGAGTTTTTTATATACGCATTTTGAGGAAATTTGTGAGATCATGAAAACCTACGATGTGGCATTTTCTTTGGGTGACGGCTTGCGTCCCGGCTCTATCGCTGATGCGAATGATGAGGCACAATTCGCTGAATTAGAGACACTTGGCGAACTGACCAAAATCGC
The DNA here is from genome assembly GCA_938028705.1 of uncultured Saprospiraceae bacterium. Classification (GTDB taxonomy): domain Bacteria; phylum Bacteroidota; class Bacteroidia; order Chitinophagales; family Saprospiraceae; genus JAHDEO01. The sequence continues at coordinate 16,536 of CALIZI010000072.1, forward strand.
TTGGAAGCACGATGTACAGGTGATGATTGAAGGTCCGGGACACGTTCCGATGCACCTCATCAAAGAGAATATGGAGAAGCAATTGAAGGAGTGTCACGAAGCACCCTTCTACACGCTCGGACCACTGACGACGGATATTGCACCGGGCTACGACCACATTACTTCGGGCATTGGTGCGGCGATGATTGGCTGGTTTGGTTGCGCGATGTTGTGTTATGTGACACCGAAGGAACATTTGGGTTTGCCCAATAAAAAAGACGTAAAAGACGGCGTGATTACCTACAAAATCGCTGCCCACGCTGCCGACCTCGCCAAAGGTCATCCGGGCGCACAAATGCGGGATAATGCACTGAGTAAAGCACGGTTTGAGTTCAGGTGGAATGACCAATTCAACCTATCGCTCGACCCCGATACTGCCCGCGAATTTCACGATGAAACGCTGCCGAAAGACAGCGCGAAAGTGGCGCATTTTTGCTCCATGTGCGGACCGAAATTTTGTAGTATGAAAATTACACAAGATGTACGCGACTACGCCGCGAAAAAGGAACTCGAAGAAGCCGCAGCACTCGCCGAAGGGATGAAGGAGAAGGCGCAAGAGTTTGTGGAGAGTGGTGGGGAGATTTATAGTTGACAGTCGATGGTCGATGGTCGATAGTCCATAGGTAAATTCAAGATTCCGCTATGAATAGTGCAGCTATTGGTAGCGGAATTTTTTTAACTGACTTTCAGCTCTTCTCTTTTTGTTTTTAGCTGTCGTAGTTCTTTAAAGGTATCTGATAAATCTTTGAGTTTATAATTTTCATCAATAAATACAGCATGGGCAATCCAGTCCTTTAAAGTTTTTCTTCTTTGTTCATCCTCATTACCATTTATATTATGGTCAATAGAAAGATGTTCAATGATATTCAAAGGAACTTTATACAGGTCAGATAGTTTGGTAAGTAGTTTTGTATCAGGGACTTGTGCTTGATTTTCTATGTCGGTTAATTCATCTGTAGAGACACCGATTTCATTAGCTACGTACTCCGATGTGTAGGCTCTTTTCTCTCTAATATACGCTAATGTTTTTCCGTATTGCATAATCTTTATTTTTAGAAATTATCAAAGAGGATGTTTGATGCTCTGGACATCAGAACTTTAAATTCATCATCTGTTTGGTTGAGTGATATGTTATGCTCTTCAAATCTTTCTGCAAGTAGCTCCACTATATCTTCTATATTAAAATACAGCCCTTCCATTTCCAAGTCCAAATCTCCAAAATCCTTGTTTTCAGCATGAGTGACCAAATTTTCTAATCTTTCCTTAATATCCTCATAATCAGGGAAATATTTGTGGTTCATAGTGTGTTGGGTGATTAGGTTTTAGTATATTTAAGTTCACGATATGCGTAATTCTTTGAGTTGCAATTCAACATCCTCAATAGGTTGCTTTTTGAGTGCGCCTTTGAATTTTGATAAATCAGTTTTTGGTGCAGGTGTTACCTCGCTCTCACGCACACGAATGAGTTGAAGTACCTCCAAATTTTTGAGAAGATTGAAGGCTTTTTCATTGATAATATCTACTGTTATGGTACGCATAATTTTTTTGTTAAAAACAAATATAACCGATTACTGTAAATAAGTAAAGCAAATGAGGAGATTTTTCTGTATTTTTGAATCAAATTTTATGTTATGAAAAATTATATGAATTGGATAGAAATCAATCCGAAAGTGATGTTTGGGAAACCTGTGGTGAAAGGTACACGCATTACAGTGGAGTTGATTTTGGAGGAATTGTCAGTAGGACGGTCGCACGAGGAATTGATGTATGAATATCGTTTAGAAGAACAGCATATTCACGCAGCTTTTGCTTTTGCGGCTGATGCTATTAAAGGTGAACGTCATTACGAACTTGCAGCATGAATTTTCATAACATGATGACTAACTGACTTTCAGCCCTTCCCTTTTGATCTTTAGTTGTCGTAGTTCTTTAAAATTATCCATTACTTCACCCAAATCAAAATCATCTTCAATGAATACCGAATAAGCGACCTCATCTTTCAATTCTTTTCTTCTTTGTTCATCTTTATTACCATTTATATCATGGTCGATGGAGAAATGCTCAATGACACTTAGAGGAACTTTGTAAAAGTCAGACAATAGGCTAAGTGTTTCTTTATCAGGAGCTTGTACTTGATTTTCTATATGAATTAATTTATCCGTAGAGATGCCGATTTCATTAGTTACGTATTCTAATGTATAGGCTCTTTTATCTCTGATTAATTTTAATGTTTTTCCGTATTGCATAATTTTAATTTTATCGTTATTAAGCATTTTCAAGGAGGATTTGAATAGCTCTTTTCATAAGCGTTCTGAGGTCTCCATCTAATTGATTCATAGACACATCATATTCTTCAAATCTACTTCGGAGTAGGTTCATTGAATCTTCGATATTGAAGTACAAGCCTTCCATTTCCAAGTCCAAATCTCCAAAATCCTTGTTTTCAGCATGAGTGACTAAATTTTCTAATCTTTCCTTAATATCCTCATAGTCAGGAAAATATTTGTGGTTCATAGTGTGTTGGGTGATTAGGTTTTAGTATAAGTACAGTTTGGTAGGTAATTTTTTTATAAACAAATATAACCGATTACTGTAAATAAGTAAAGCAAATGAGGAGATTTTTTGTATTTTTGAATCAAAATTTGACAAGCTTATCTAACTGGTTGACACTTCATACGATATTAATTTTACACAAAATATAAGTAATCCGTTTGGTAAACTTTTCAAGTTTGTTAAACGTGGGCAGGGTACTGAAATTTATAGTTAGCTAAAAATCAATACTTTACTTCTCCGATAGCTATCGGAGACCAAACTTTCTGAAGTTTAGCAAACGGAGTATTTAAATTTTATTTTGATTTTTAAAATCAGATTCCAAAAGTGTCAACTACTTTTATGGTAAATCTAATCATGCCAAAAAAATCTCCTCATTTGCTTTACTTATTTACGGTAATCGGTTATATTTGTTTATGAAAAAATAGGCATGTTTAATTTTTCCCTAAAAGTAGTGAACACTTTTAGGTTAAAAAAAGCATTATGGTGTTAGGGGTGCATAAAGCGTTAGCCTCACAGATAAGTTACGTCTAAATAGTTGAATAAAAATAACCTGACACATACCGCTTGCATCAACTCTAAACCAAAATGTCTTGTTGAATTTATTTATTTATTTCAGAATCTCCCAAATTACAAGCACAATCTTAAATGTGAGCTATACTGTATTAGGTTTAAAATTATACTTTTTATTTTACAAAATGTTTCATTGTTATATTGCTATATTGTTGATAAACAGTTATTTATGATTTAATTGTGACTATATACAACAATAAAACAATCTAACCATAAAGCAGTATACA
>CALIZI010000073.1 GCA_938028705.1 uncultured Saprospiraceae bacterium
GAACTTGAACAGCGCATTGAGCAATTTATTGATTTTTATAATCAGCACAATGCAAAGCCCTTAAAGTGGAAATTCAAGGGTTTTAATAAAAACAAAAAATGGGGAAAGTAAATTATCCGAAACTTATGTCGGATACCACTATTTCTAATTTACTTGAAGAACCTTTTGTTCTACGGAATTCTAAACATGCCAAAAAATTAATATTTTTTACAAAAAAAATAGAAAGGAGCTTGTGTAAAATAAGACTCCTTTTCTATCTCGTTTTCACCGTTCGTGAGACTATAGTATGGGCAAAGGGGTTTCCGGTAGCAATCACCAAGATTGCTACACGGAAATGAAACCCAAAACTACTTAATGCTTGAATGAGGGCGGGTGTGTGTTTTATATTGTTTTACCTGAGTATTACAGGAAATAAAAAAGTAAGGACAAGTCAGACTGCGCGTACAGCCCTCAATTATTGTAACGAAATCTGCTTGTCCTTGTGTCGGGTTTTGGGATACCGGAGAGGGATTATCTGTCTATGATGATGAACTGCTGTGCTTGGGAGTGCCAGCCGCTTCCTCCTAAATGTACAGTGTATATACCTGATTGTAGCCTGTCGGTCAAGACGTGGAGTTGTTGCTCGCCTTGTCTGAGGTGGACGGGCTGTTGTATGAGGGTCTTGCCAAGTATATCTGTGATGTTGATGTGTCCTTCACCGTAGTCGGTGTCGGTATTGAGCATGAGGGTGATGCCCTGTGCTGCATGAGTGGGGTTGGGGTATATATTTTCTATGATTAAAGCTGCTTCTTGTGCTATACGCAGACTGCTGCCGCCTGCTTCCAAGCTCATGATGTCTCCCGAAGAAGCGGAAGAAGCCATGATATTATCGAAGTTGAGGGTGAAGTCTAGTGGGTCGCCTGATTCATGGTCATCGGCTGTAACAATGAGTTGCACAATAGGATTCAGTGTAGAGGCTGTCCTATCTTCAAGGTCATTTCTGGTAATGGTATAAGATGCCCGACTATTAGCAGGATAGTCCTGTGCTACTACCGTCAGGCTATCTTCATCGCCAAGCCATGAACTAGATATATCAATATCAGAGGACAGATAATTCATATTGTCCGATAAAAACTCAAACCCGAAAGATAAACCATGTATGGAGATGGGTGCATCGTTGACATTATTGACCAAAGTTATATCAATAACATGTACTGCCTGCCCTGCGGCATTCTCGCTAGAAGAAACCACTTCATAATTGAGCGATAAAGGAGCTTGTCGGGCAGCATTTGGGTCGCCATTATTACGTTCACGTCCGTAGTTGATATTAACGGCTTCCAAATCCGCTTCATTGACGATGCCATCACCGTTGGCATCCTGATGTTTGCCGTTTACATTGAGGTGCGAAATATTCCAATTAAAGCAAGGTTGTCCTGTCCATGTCAGAGAAGCATTGGGGCGGGGAATGCCTGTTCTGCCATAAGTCAAGCCCCAGAATAAAGCATCCGTACCATCCACTTTACCATCGTTATTAAAATCACCGGGATAAACATTGGTCATGGGTTCGAACTCTACGGTGTAGGCTTGACTGTGCAAAGTAAGAGCGGGAGCATTTGCATTGGTTACCCGACAGGTATATGTGCCGGTATCATCAGCACTTTGTATCGTTTTTTGGAAAACAGGGCTACCCGTAATGGTTTGTATGAGTGTGTTATTCTTGTACCATTGATATACATTGTCTGCCATATCATGGTCAATATCTAAGTCGATATATAGCTTATCGCCCGGACTGAGTGTGAAAGTCGTGGCTCTACCTACCGAGGATTGTATCTCATAAGACATGTGACCACCTGCGTAATGTCCCATAATATCAATATTGGGTACTATATCCTCGAATGTGAAGCGGTTATATCTGATTTCGGCATTATCAATTGCCATGTCGTTCATAAAGGGCAAATCCGAAAGTTGATTATATCTTAAAAATAATTTTTCCAGATTAGCCATATTGGTAAATTCAGTTGGTACAGCTCCTGTGAATTGGTTCTGAGAAAGATTCAGATAGTATAAATTAGTCAATTTACCCAATCCGGGAGAAATCTCACCTTTAAAGCCGTTGCCGACTAGATCCAGTCTTTCCAGATTGACTAAATTACCGATTTCGGCAGGCATGGGGTCGGCGAAGTCACAATATCTTAGAGATAATTCGCGCAGATTGACTAATTTACCGATTTCGGGAGGTATGGTAGTTCCCGAATTGAAGGCATTTGTGATAGATATACGCTCCAAACTAAGCAAGTTGCCTATTTCCGGTGGAAGGTTGCCACGCAGGCGTTTTGAAAATAAATGAATTTCAGTAACACATCCTTCCTCGTTGAAAGTAAGCCCGTACCATGTATTCATAGGTTGTTCTAAATCCCAACGGGCATCACTTTTCCAATATTGACCTTTTGTAGCATGATAGAATTCTACCAAAGCCAGCGAATCTCTTTGTCTGCAAGACATCGGGCTGGACTGAATAGTGACCGGATAACTTTCTAAGGTCAGGGAAGAAGCACCGGAATTGGTGACTTTACAGGTATAAACACCGACCTTTGTACTCGAAAAATCAGAGATGGTGAACTCGTCCTTATTTGTTGTACCCACAAGTACACCGTCTTTATACCATTTATAGATATTATCTTCTACATAAGTATCAATATTGAGTTTGATGGTATAATTTTCATCGGGTGTTAGTTGCAGAGTTTTTGTTTCACCGATTTTTCTTTGTGGTTTATATTGATTAGAACTCACTAATACATTTCGATTAGGGGCAATGTCTTCAAAGGTCAATTTATTTCCTCTGGCGTATATTCTGAACGTTGAGGGCAAACCTGATAAATCGGGTAAATTGTCAAGTTGATTATTGCTGAAAGTTAAGAATGCCGTATTAGGGAGATTTTTTATAGATACGGGCAAATCACCTGTGAGCTTATTACCGTCTAACATTAATTGATTAATACTTGATAGATTTCCAATTTCCGTCGGCAGACTTCCTGAGAAGTTATTATAATAGAGAATCGCATCTTCTAGCTTAGTTAAGTTTCCAAATTCAGGTGGAATACTTCCAACCAAATCCGAATTATTATCTATTTTTATATATTCTATGTCTAATAAATTTCCAAATTCAGGTGGTAGTGTTCCTTTAAGCCTGTAACCGGATAATTTCAAACGGCTTACACATCCCTCCGCATTAACCGTCACCCCTCTCCATGTGGATATAGGATTGTTAAGATTCCATCTAAATCTCCATGTATTACCTTGTGTACTGTTGTACAGTGCCACCAGTGCCAGTGAATCTCTGACACTACAGGAGGTACTATACTGACCACAATAATTGGCGGGCATACCTACGGCACACCATGCTCTTTTGACTTGTTCAGCCTCATACGAGCCTACTCCGAATATATCTTCAGCGGCGGTTGTTGAGCCAACTGCGGCACCAACATAAGTAGAACCGGCTTGCGTGTAAACTGTCAGATTACGATAAGTGATTTGTGCCGCTTTATCTATACCGATGCCTTCTACGGAGTAGTAATCGCCATTATCATTCACACCGCTTCCGCCATTGGCAAGAAGGTAAAACCAATAATTTTGAACGCCACTATTGGTATGGATTCCACCATTATCCAAGGGTCCGTTGTACCAGTATTCACCTTGATAAGTATCGGGTTGTCGGGTTATCATACTAGGGTCTTTTGGGTTTGCGAGATTTCTCAAACCCTGCTTACTTGACTGCTTAACAACATCTTCACCAATAATCCAGTTATCGGCACCGGGGTTGTGATTATGCTCAATGAGCGCACCGAAAATATCTGAGAAAGACTCATTTAATGCACCGGCTTCGCCATAATACCTGAGTGGTGAAGAGTAGCGCGTAACTCCATGTGCATACTCGTGCCCGATAATATCCAAAGAGGTGAGGCTATTATACTTTTCGCCATCCCCATCGCCCAATATCATACACGAACAGATACTATTCCATGCGGCTATATTGGAATTGTTGCCAAAGTGTACCCATGCAGCTACCGGACTGCCGTTGTCGTCATAGCTGTCGCGGTTATGTTTATTCAGGAAATAATCGTAGGCTTGTTCGATACCCCAATGTGCATCCACTGCTGCGCGGTCACTTGTCCAGTGATTATCAGTATCCTTAAAATCAGTTATGGTGTAATCTTTGGTATTTTCGGCATTCAGTGTTTGTCCTGTGTTGTTTTTGAGGCGGTATTGATTACCTGTCGGTTCTGTTGTGAACTGTACCGTGCCGTTGTAATTAGATACTCCCGTAGCCGGCGTATTGTCTTCAGCGTGTCCCGTACATGCGTGTGCATTGTGGAGCAAGTCCTCCGTTTTGATGATTGCTCCGTTTTTAGCATCTACATATACTGCTTTCACTTCGTGGGGTTCGAGCGAGAAAATTTCAAAGCGATAAGCCAACACATATTCTTCCGTTGGCGTATTTTCGGCACGTTTTGTGATAAGTAATTCACCTTTAGGATAAAAACTTGCATCAGGGTCATTGGTCATTGTTTTAAAATTTCCCTCTACCCTTGTATCCTTCCACGCATATTTATGCGACTTATTGCTACCGACTATCTTATCCAACGCATTTTCCTGCGTTATCACAGACCTGACATCTACTTGAAGTCCTTTGGCAAGTTTGCCATTGGCTGTCTGCGTTTTTCCATTTTTAGCATGTACAAAATACCAAGCGTGTTCTATGGGTATGCCTTTGTAATGCTGGAGATAACGCTGATGTTCGTAACCTAATTCATCTGTTGTCGTCGAAATTTTTAAGAGTTTGTCGTCTGTATTAAGTTCCAGTAAGCCTTTATCTGTAACTAATTCTTCGGGTGTGATACTGACCTCTTTTTTAAAGGTCATCCATTCTAAAGTGCTTTCGGGGTTGGTAAGTTGTTGAAGTTGTGGATTAGGAGATGATGCATTGATTTGACCAAAAGTCTGTCCAAACCAAAATAATGCGATAATAATTAATGAGAGCCGCATAGTTTTTAATTTTGAATTGTGGTTAAACTTTGAACATAAGTTAATCGGTTGAACAGGTAATCAGGTTAATTTACTCATTTTTAATTAACAATAAATTACATTTAAAATTATTTAAATTAATAATTATTCTTGATTAAAATAGTGATAACCGATAAATTAGTCTGATTACCTGATTAACTGTTGTCCAGAGTCTATCGTGGTTGATAAATATGATTAACAGTTCAAAAGTAGCGTCTTTATTATTTACTTTTCGTCAATTTTTTTGGTAAAAATAATGGAAAAAAATAGCCCTTTATATACCTACTATCCTGACAATCAGTTAGTTTCGATTTATTTAGAAAAATTTTTTTATGTTAAAACGCAACTTTTTTTATGAAAAACAGTCTCAATATACGAACTTAGTGTTATATTAACAATAAGCATCGTGTTATTTTAACACTAATCATGTATCAATACTAGATACATAAGGCTTATTGACAGACACAAAAATGTGTTTATGTAGTTTGTAAAAAAGGTAGTGAAGTGCAACTTAGCGTATTAATGAATCGAATATCCACAAATTTTTCATAGCGGATGTCCTAACTGATTCGTCAATCGGTTCACCAATTAACTAACTTTGGAATGTACAGCCCTCAAAGTTGTCCATATTCCATATTAACCACATTACATCATGGATAACAACAAACTTATCAAGTTACTCAAGACCTTGAATAAAAAGGAATGGCGTGATTTTAACAAATTCGTCGAGTCTCCTTATTTTAATACCGACCAACAATGTGTACAATTATTAGATATTCTGAATAAAGAATTGACGCGAAAGAATAATACCCCGCTATCAAGAGAACGGCTGGAAAAGCAATTTTTTAAAATCAGTAAAAAAGATAGCGCACAACTCAATGTAAAACTCAGTCTTTTGACCCGCCTTGCCGAGCAGTTTTTGATGCAGCAAAATTTTGAATCGAAAGATTTGTACCGTAAGCATACCTTGTTGGAGAGTCTTCTTCAGAAAGATTTGCGTAGTCATTTTGAAAGCGTGTATAAGAAGGATGCCAAACTACATCAGAAGCCAGAGAAGGTAAGCCCTGAATTTTATAGGGATAAATTTCTCATAGAACATGATTTTTTTGCATACGTCACATCAAATAGTAAGAAAATGTATGCTCACAAAAACCTACAAGAAATCAATGATGTCATAGACATATCCTATATATTAACTAAAATTGATTTGTTTTGGGCTATATCACCATTGATAAAAATGTACCAAAAAGATTATGACTTATCTTCATTTAAGATACTTGAATCTATGTTAAACTTACCTCAACTTGAAGGGCATCCTATCCTTAATATATATCATACTGCATACAAAATGGTACGTGACTCATCAGATAGCTCTCATTTTAAAAAATTAAGTCAATTATTAAGTACAAACGGTAATTTGATTAAGCCGATTGACTTATATAATCTATACATGCTTTCCGCAAATTACTGCGTAGATAAAATCAGAAATGGACATATCAATTATCATTATGAGGCTCATCGTTTATACAAGCAAATGGAAGAAGCAGGATTATTCTTATACAAGGAATATATTGATATAGGTATGCTAAAAAATGCTATCAGTATGGCGGTACAAATCAAAGAATTTGAGTGGGCAGAATATGTCATAGAAAAGTATAAAGATACCATAGAGCCTAATATTAAAGAGGGTGTTTGTAGTTACCTACGCGCCATTCTAGCCTTCTACAAAAAAGACTATGAAACCACCATCAGTCATCTCTCCGGTATACAAAGCATCAACAGCACCTTTGATGTCAATATCAAATTTATGCTGATGAAATCCTACTACGAACAAGATGTAGATTTCAGCTACTACACCGAGCAGGTATTTCGCTCCTTTAAGGTTTTTGTGAAACAGAATAAAGTATTCTCCAAACAACGAAAAGAACGGCTCATCAACTTCACCAATTCTATCAATCATCTTTACCGCGTCAAGCACCGCGAAGGGAGAGCGACTATTGAAAGTGTTGCTCAAAAAATAGAAGGCTATGAGTTGCTGGCAGATAAAAAATGGCTCAAAGAAAAAATAGAGATACTCAAAAATACACCTGTACGGCGATTTCGCTGACACACATAATATGCACTAATTCCCTGGAAGCTACTACCCATATTCACAGCAAACTACACTTATAATTATACTATGGACAACAACAAACTCATTCAACTACTCCAAACTTTTACCAAAAAAGAATGGCGTGATTTCAGCAAATTTGTTGAATCTCCCTATTTTAACACAGATAAGCAATGCGGACAATTGCTGGATGTCTTAAAAAAAGAACTCACAAGAGATAGCGATTATATGCTGTCAAGAGAACGACTGGAAAGGCAATTTCTGAAAGTCGTTGGTAAAGGTAATGTACAACTCAATGCCAAATTGAGTAACCTAACCCGCCTTGCCGAGCGGTTTCTGGCTATCGAAAAAATCGACAACAAACCACTGATTTACAAACATTTATTACTAAACAATCTCTTTGAAAGGGGATTGAGTAATCATTTTGAGCGTATTCATAAAAAGGATATTATACATCAAAAATCACCGGAAAAAGTCAGTATGGAATTTTACAGAGAGAAACTCTCGGTAGAATATGATTTTTTGGAATATATCACTGAAATAAGACAAAAAATGTATGCCCGCGAGAATATCCAAGAGGTCAATGATACCCTAGATATACATTACATATTAACAAAAATAAATATTTTTACAAAAATATTACCTTTCAAAAATATGTATGAAAAGGAATTTGACACTTCTTCTTTTGACATACTCGAATCACTGATACAACTTCCTCAGTTTGCCGATCATCCTGTACTGCGAATTTATTACACTGCTTTTCAAACCCTGCGTTTCCCGGAAGATATTTCGCATTTTGAAAAATTGTGCGAATTACTTGATGCCAAAGGACACCTGATTGAAGCACCTGATTTATACAAATTATACTGTTTGTGTACCAATTATTGCGTAGAAAAAATCACATCAGGGTATGATTTTCAATACAAACTGTATCAACTATACCGAAAAATAGAAGAAAATGATTTATTTTTATTAGAAGAATATGTAGAAGTCAGTCTATTGAGAAACACCATCAATATAGCACTAAAAGTCGGTGAATATGAGTGGACAGAGTATATTATTGAAAAATATAGAAATAAAACAATTTCTCATTTTCGTGAATCTATATACAATTATGGTTGTGCCATTCTTTCTTTTTATAAGAAAGAATATGACGAAGCAATTAGTTATTTGTCCAATATACAGACTGTAAATAGTGCTTTTGATGTAGGCACAAAATTGATATTAATGAAAACGTACTATGAACAGGATAAACATTTCTCCACGCCTACAGAGCAAGTCTTTCGTTCCTTTAAAGCCTATATCAAACAACATAGAGTACTGTCCAAATCCCGAAAAGAGGCTTGTATCAATTTCGCCAATGTGCTGAACAATCTCTACCGCATCAAGCATAATGAAGGCAAGGTTACTTTAGACAGGATTAAAACAAAGATAGATCAATACGACTCCATTGTAGAAAAATATTGGTTGGAACAAAAAATAAATGAATTGGCTGAAACAAAATGCAAAAGAGTCAGACAAAATTGAATATCGAATATCGAACAGGGATTATCAAGATTTCGACATTCAAAATTCCCTGTTCGATATTCCCTTGTTTATGATTCAATAAACTTATAACCGACACCGCGTACAGAAAGAAAGAACTTGGGGGTTTTAGGGTCTTCTTCAAAATATTTTCGGAAAGAAAGAATAAAATTATCAATCGTGCGGGTAGAAGGATAGACATCGTAGCCCCAAACAGATTGGAGTATTTGTTGACGCGAGACTACCTCGTTCTTCCTGTCTATCAAGAGTTTAAGTAACATCGCTTCTTTTTTGGTCAGTTGCACTTCGCCGCGTGGTGTTTGAGCATTATAAGTTTTAAAATTGACTTCATTATCACCAAAATTGACGACTTCATTGCTCACGCCCGTACTTTTTTGGATGCGTTTGAGCAGATTACGGATACGCAGCAACAACTCTTCCAAATTAAAGGGTTTGACCAAATAATCATCAGCTCCTTTTTTCAAGCCATGTACTTTATCTACGGAAGTATCTTTAGCCGTCAGGAACATAATCGGCACATCCAGATTTTCCAATCGAATTTGCTCACAAATCTGAAAACCGTCTATCTCCGGCAACATCACATCCAATATAATCAAATCAAAATGCTGTGAACGAAACAACTGCAAGGCACTCTTGCCATTATCCGTTGCCACCACCTCAAAGTCTTCTAATTCAAGATTTAATTTTATCCCTTCGCGGATATTTTCTTCGTCTTCTACTAATAATATTCTTGACATACTTTTTATTTTGAATGAATGAATTTTGAATGTGTGAATGAATGAATTGCTAATGTAATAATGTCGCTCATCTGTACTATAAGGTGAAAATCGTTATTGTAATGTAAAATGTAAAATAATAAATGTAAAAGTGTATAACGTGAATGTTTTTTAACAATAATTTGATTTTCAAAATTTTAAATATATAGCAATTTAAAAATAAATAACTTCATGTCCTATCGACACTTTTACATTTTACATTTTGTGTTTTACAACTTGTCCCGACGAATGACGGGATTTTACATTTTTCACCGCTTAATACATATGAGCGAATAATATTGTAATGAGATAATGCTACAATGTTTTCTGAATTATCGCATTACAACATTTTAGCATTAACGCATTAAAAATATTCACTCATTCAAAATTCACTCATTAATTGGCTACAGGTAATGTCACTTCAAATACACTCCCCTGCGGCGAATTATTACGCACAACAATACTGCCATTATGTGCTTTTACAATTTGTTTGACAATGTACAAGCCCAAGCCCGTACCTTTTGTTTTTCGGGTATCTTCGCTGCCTACGCGATAAAATTTTTCAAAAATCCGTCCTTTATCTTTATCAGGAATCCCGATACCATTGTCCGCTACTTTGAAGAATACACGTCCTCTTTTTTGACGCACAATGACTTGAATTTCAGCATCTTCCGGCGAAGAATACTTCACAGCATTCTCTATCAAATTAAAGGCAATCGTAGCGATAGCCGTTCTATCGGCAGTGATAAAATTGGCAGTACCATCGAACCTTGCCGAGAAACGAACATTCGGATATTTACTACGCACTTCTTCCAAAATATCCTCCACCAGTTCGTTCATTTCCAGTTTTTCTTCCGACCACTGATTCGCATTTTCGACTCGCGCCGCCAGCAAAATATTATTCACCAATTGGTTCAATCGTTCCAATTCTTTGAGACTTCTATCTGCAAACTGCACCGTCTTTTCCCGACTCAATTCATGCTTGCGAAAAGTCTCCAAAATCAGTCGCACCGAAGCTATCGGCGACTTCAACTCATGCGTAATAGACAACAAAAAATTGCGTTGTTGATTGGCAAGTGCCACCTCTCTCCGAAAGCCGCCTTCCACATACCAAAACCCCGTCAGCATCGTCAGAAAAAGTACCGCCGCACCTGCAATAATCATATATTTTCTAAGGTTCGTACTCTTCTCAACTGCCTGATATTGAGGACTTTCAGATAAATCGGCAATAGCTGTACTATCCTTGCTAAGTTGGGCTTTATATTCTAATATTTGTTTATTCGCTTTCTCAATTTGCGTCATCTGCGTGTATTGCAGATTTGACCACCATGCAAAAAACAACAAGGCATACGTCAACATGCCGTAAAACAAAATCCGGGTAATGGAAAATAACCGCGTATTTTGTTTTCGGGAAACGAACAGACCTTTGTAGCGATTTTTCATTGTTGTTGATTAGCCCACAAAATTACTCTTTTTTTAACTCAAAATGAAATCATAGACGGTGAACGGCAGACGATATACGAATAAATAATAATTTACAAATCTTAATGTTTGTTAAACCCCATCTACCGTCTATCGTTCACCGTCAACCGTTAGTCGTTCACCGTTTGCCACCAACCGTTCACCGTAAAGACAACTGTTTTCACTCGTTTGCTAATGCTGCCATTCGGCAATGTCTCTTCTAAAATCATATTTTGTGCAAGCGGCTGTTCAAATACTTCCTGCATATTATTAACGCTTGCGGCAGGTACGCTATTATCTTTACATGCTTTTAAAATATGTTTTAAATTAAAATTTTTAAATAAGGGTGTCAATATTTCAATAAGTTCATGGCGATGAATGACCCGTTGAGCATTAGTCTCAAATCGTTTGTCTTGTGCCAGCGAAGCTTTGCCCAAGCACTTACAGAGTTCCGAAAATTGCTTATCAGTTCCAATGGCAAGCACTATCGGTTTTTCATCTTTACACATCAATAAATCGCCGTAAGGCGCAATGTTCGGATGTTGTGTTCCCATGCGTTGCGGAATGTTGCCTGCCATGAGCCAATTGGTTGCCTGATTTGCCAGTGAAGCCACCGCCGATTCAAACAAACTCGCCGATACATAAGCCCCCTCCCCCGTTTTCATTCTGTGCATTAGTGCCAGCAAAATCCCCTCTTTGAGTTGGTGTGCTGCCATCAGGTCAATCATCGCTACGGGCATACGTACAGGTGGTCGGTCAGGCTCGCCCGTCATATATAAAAAGCCTGCTTCGGCTTGCAAAACAATATCAAAAGCAGGTGAAGCATCTCCTTCAGCGTAGGCATTCAATTGAGCATAAATCAGATGCGGGTTCAAGGCTTTGAGTGCGGTATAATCCATACCCAATTTCTCCGCCGCACCTGCCCTGTAATTACTAATCACAACATCCGCCTCACGTATATCTGTGTATGCAATATTACGGTCATTTTTATCACGTAAATCCAACATTTTCAATTCTTTATGCCAATTTACACAATGGTAATACGCCGAATATTCGCTATCAGGATTTTCATTGGGCAGCTTCCATTTTCGGGTCACATCGCCACCCGTTTTTTTGTTTTCTATCTTGATGACTTTTGCGCCCAATTCTGCGAAAAACATCCCAACAGAAGGTCCGGCAAGTACACTCGCCAATTCGACAACAACGAGGTCTTTGAAAAATTGATTTTGCATCTGTATTAGTTAATTGGTTAATCAGGTAATTAGTTAATCAGGCGGTTAAGAAAATGAGGTTATTCTTTGATGTCTCGTGCTTGCTCATAAGCCTTCGGTGTATCTATGTCTTTTAAAATGCGGTTACTTTTAATATTTATTTTTAAAATATTTTTAGTATTTGCTTTTACAATATTTCTGCAACCTTCCGGCTCTTGATGCGCCAATATTTGTTGTCTGTAAAAGGAAGAAAAAATAACCGGATTGCCGGATTGTTTTTCGTAAAAAGGCAGAGCGATAGTTTGTTTATTTTTTAAATAATTTTGTTGAAAATCCGTCATTATTTTTTGATAATCATTCGCTGTAATAAAAGGTAAATCTCCCAGACAAATCATATAGCCATCTACATCTGATGCAGCCCGAATCCCGCATTGAATAGAGGAAGTCATCCCCGTTGCATAATCAGGATTGACCGTAAATTTAAGCGGATAATTCCTAAGTTGCTGCCGTACCTCTTCTGACTCATGCCCTAATACGACGATACATTCGTGTGGCTTAGCTGCCAAAATATTTTTGACCGTTTGTACTAGGATTGCTTCGTCATTAAGTGCTAAGAGCAACTTATTGACTTTACCCATTCGGGAAGAAGTACCTGCGGCGAGTATGATAGCTGAAAGCATATTTTCAATGAGTGAATGAGTGAATTTTTTGAATGAGTGAATGTGTCGATAGAACGTGAAATATTTTTATTATAAATAATTTTTTTATAAAAATTTGACAATTAAGTAAGTGGACTGAATTAAATTATAAAAACAATTCCACTAACTATCTAATTATCAGTATTTTAGTGTATTTTTTTTATAAAATAAAAATGTCCTACTACTTATTTTTTTAAAATTAAAAATATAAATTATATATACTTTCACCTTCAAATTCACGTACTATCGACCACTTTTACATTTTACATTTATTATTTTACATTTTACATTTCAATACACTTTCCGTCCTTTCCATTCATACTTTTTCACTAGGTTACCTAGCGTGCCAATGACGATAACATAAGCGAGTTCCAGAAAAATAGCAGGCAGATAAACAGACATACTTACCAAGTCCTTTCTATTCAAGGATACTGCCACACTTCGCAGAAAAAGATAATCTATAAATGCCTTTGAAAATAACTGTGCAATAGCGATTGTCAACAACATTTCACCGAAAAAAATACTGAGCACAAAATTCAAGGGAATACTGATACAAAACAACCAAATCACCGCCCAAGTCAAGGTCACACGTAGGTCGGGATAGCTCGTTGTTTTGGTAGCCCAACGGATGCGCTGCGACATAAAATCGCGGACAGTGCGTTTGGGTGTAGTAAAGGTAGTTGCTTCTGCATTTTTGAGAAATTTGATACGGTGATGCGGATAGTGTTTCGCCATTTTTTGAATGAGCATCAGGTCATCGCCCGAAGCCAATTGGTCAATGCCTTCAAAGCCATTGACTTCAAAAAATGCTTCGCGCTCGTAGGCAAGATTCGCACCATTGCACAGGAATTGAAAGTTACGAGAAATACCCGCTCCATTCACGCCCATCATCCCGATGAAATCTAAAGATTGAAATCGTTGAAAGATGTTTTTTTCATCATAAAAAATAACAGGCGCAGCGATAAAAACAGGTTTTTCGGTATTATAAAAATCAGCTATCAAAGACAGCCAGTTTTTACCCATTACACAATCTGCATCTGTAGTGACAATCAATTGATTATTAGCTTGTTGTATGGCTATTTCTAAGGCTTTCTTTTTGAATGACTGTATATCGCCTAAGTCATAATCCGCTAATCGAATAAGTTGTATATTGGAATATTGTTGTGAAAATTGCTCAACGATAGTAGCAGTATTATCCGTAGAATGGTCGTCTATTACGATGACTTCAAAAAGAGATATAGGATAATTTTGTGCTAAGATAGCATGAAGAGTTTTGGAGATATTTTGTTCTTCATTACGCGCCGCAATAATGACGCTGAATGTTGTATTATTTTCGGATTTATTTTTTATTTCAAAAAAAGGTAAAGCCTGCCAACCTTCCATATAACGCCCCACGATTGCCGCATAAATAAAGGTGAGTAAACCCGCAATGAGCATGTAAATCAGAAGCAATGTAGAGTGGTTAATTGGTCAATCAGTCATGGCTAATCTCTTTTCACATTTGTCTGATTAACCGTTCAACTGATTAACTGATTTACTAAATCAAATATTATCAAAAAGGTCATCGTAGGAGTTGCGTTCTTCACGCTTCAAACGGCGGGTAGTTTTCGGAATTTCCAACGGAATAATCTCTTCTTCGTCTTTCAATTCAAATTCAATTTCTTCCTCTTCTTCCACTTCATTATAATCCGTATATTTTCCTTTTTGTTGTTCTTCGACAGAGGTTTGCATTTGACGAACTTTGCGTTTGAGCATTGCTTTACCAAACAAAAAAGTAGCCACTACGGGCGCACCAAAAAAGGACAATAATGTAGCACCAATACCATAAACCGGATTTCGTTTAAATAAATTACCTATCCATTTTCCATAATTTATAATTACCTTATGGTCAATGATTAAAGTAGCTATCAAAAGTACAGGAGTCAACCATGAAAGTATGGTAAAAATGCCTTTTGCAATCCAGAAAATCGCCATGACCGCCAGCACCAAAAATACGATGCCCATAACGGAGCGTAGGGGATTGGAAGTCGGCTGTTGTTGTCTTTGCATAATGTTGAGACTGTTTTACTGCCAAAGGTCTTGCCTCTGACTTCTTGAATACAGAACCTTAAAATTACACAAATAGTTTGGCTTACAAAACAATTTCAAGACAGACGTATATAAATTATAGACGAAGATGGAGAGAAATCGGTATTAAGATTCATCGTCGGGGATGTCCAATTGATAAATATCGCGGTAATTTCTACCTCTTTGGTCAAAATCCAAACCATAGCCGACCAAAAATTTATTAGGAACAGAAAAACCGATGTAGTCTATTGTCACATCGTGTTTCAGTGCGTCGGGTTTGAATAAAAAAGAGGCGAGTTTGACGGAATTTGCACCTTTTCCAAGCAAGTCAGGAATGAAACGATGAAGCGTTTTGCCGGTATCAATGATGTCTTCCAAAATCACGACATCTCTACCTTGAATATCGAAATCTAAGCCAATAATCTGTGTAACCTTCCCGCTCGAAGCCATCCCTTTATAGGAAGAAAGCTGAACAAATGTAATCTCACATTCAAATTCCAATTGCCGGAAAACATCCGCAGCAAAAAGAAAGCCTCCGGTTAAAATACCTAGAAATAGAGGGTTTTTCCCTTCATAATCCTTCGTAATATCCGCTGCCATCTCAAGGACTCGCGCTTGAATATCCTCTTCAGAGATATATTTCTTAAAATATTTTTCGTTAATTAAGATACGGTCTGCCATGATAGTGCTAAAGTTTTACTTCGGTTAAATTTATCGTGCGAAATAACGATTTTTTAACAACTATTCATAACATTAAATAACAAATAACAAGCACCAAATTCCAAAACACCCAAAAGCAAATCGTCATTCCGCACTTGATGCGGAATCTTTTGTCGCCAGAGCGCAATTTTAGGAAGAAGCTATGGCTTAGTATCCTGCCAAGAAGCAACAGATTCCGCGTCGCAGCGCGGAATGACGATTTACTTTTGAAGGGGTTTTGAAATTTGTTTTTTGGAATTTGGAATTTACCTCAATTTTGGCGGAACATCACTTGACCCGCGCAGATAAATCCTTTGTCCTGTGGCGGGTTCATCACCTCTTTTCATTTTATTCCTTTGCAACAGCACCTCCAATTGTACACCATATAATTGTGAAATAATATACATACTTTCCTCATTTTTGACTTTATGAACGGGGCGTATGCCTTTAAATTCACTTTGTTTGGGTTCGAGGTAAATATATTGGTGAAGTATCAAAGCCTGCTTGGGTTCGAGGTCGTTGTATGCCATCAAATCTTGTAAAGAAATATCGTAGGCTTGGGCAATAGAATGCGGTGTATCTTCGGCGGCAGCAATGATCATTTTTTTGCTATTATTCCGAAAAATACCCTCACGAAAATACTTAGGAAAAAACTCCGAAGTTGCTTTACCACCAATGACTTTTTCGACAGGTGATGCACTTAGCAAAACGACTTCTTGTGTTTCATTAATCTCATATTGATTTTGTGTTTTTGGTAGCTCGATAGTGCTTACCGATTGGGTATATTCAAAAACAGGTTTAGGAGAAGGTATTTTTTCTATAATGGATACTTCATTCATTGTCAGGTCATAAGCGTATAATTCGTAGCGATGAATAAGGCTAATTAATCTATCAGCATAATCGGGTGCAGTAGCATAACCTGCGCTCTGCAAGCCCTGCGCCCAAGCCTCATAATCCATTTTATCCAAGCGAAAAAGAAAGGCGTAACGGCTGCGATGCAACAAAAAATTGCTGTGGTCTATATACGATTCTTCGACAGAGCAATAGCTCCTGAAACAGGAAGGTTTGTCCTCATCATCATATTTCCAAAAAGTATATCCCGACCAGTCGTTATGACATTTGATACCAAAATGATTTTTGGCATCTGCCGCTATATCGCCGTTTCCAAAACCAGATTCAAGGATGCCTTGCGACAGCTTGATACTGGCAGGAATTCCGGTTCGCAACATCTCTTTGGTCGCAATGTCACTATACTTTTTTATGTAGGATTCGATAGTGTGTGCGGAACTTGCAGGAAGGCTAGTGACAACCATTATTGTAAAAGCAAGACACCATAATTTCAGTTTGTTTAGTCGCATAATTAAGGGCTTTGCGGGGGAAATGAGTCAATGAGTGCAACATGACGAAGCACTCATTTTTGACTCATTCATTACATAAAAATCAGGATCAATAACATCTTCAAGTGCAACTTCAACCTCAACCTCAACCTCAACCTCAACCTCAACCTCAACCTCAACCTCAACTTCAACTTCAACTTCAACTTCAACTTCAACTTCAACTTCAAAAAGAATTTCAACAAAGTTGAAATATATAAATTTTTAATTTATTTTTTTCTAATTGCATTTTAGGTTGCATTTGAGGTTGAGGTTGAAGTTGAGGTTGATTTTGAAGTTGCTTTGCTCTTAAAAACGGTATAGAAAGTATAATTATTTTTGTGTAAAGGTTAATGGAATGTTAGAGTTGATATTCTGAATATTTGATGAAAACCGATAGAATATTGTTTTTATAAACGAATAATCAACAATTTCTTGTATTTTGAGAAAAAGTATCCAAAAGATATATTGAAGCCTTAAAGTCATACTTAAAATAAATGTATTTAAAATTTATAATTACGATAGCAGATGAGAGCATTACTTTGTAAAGAATTGGGTCATCCTTCCAACATGGTTTTGGAAGATGTGCCTTCGCCTGTGCCGGGCAAAAAAGAGGTTTTGGTGAGTATAAAAGCTTGTAGCGTCAATTTTCCTGATACTTTGATGGTACAAGGTTTATATCAATTTAAGCCTGAGCCACCGTTTTCGCCGGGTAGCGATGTGGCGGGTGTGGTCAAGGCAGTAGGCGAAGGTGTAAAGCACGTCAAGCCCGGCGACGATGTGTTTGGTTTAGTTCCTTATGGCGGTTTTGCGGAGGAAGTGTTGGTGCCTGCCAACAGCGTTTTTCCTAAGCCGCCGATGATGGATTATAAAGTAGCCGCTTCATTTATGATGGCTTACGGCACATCGTATCATGCCTTGAAAGACCGCGCCAAATTGAAGGAAGGCGAAACGCTTGTGGTGCTTGGTGCATCGGGCGGCGTAGGTTTGGCGGCAGTAGAGTTGGGCAAAATCATGGGTGCGTGGGTCATAGCGGCTGCCTCTAGCGATGAAAAACTGGATTTGTGCAAACAATATGGCGCAGATGCCACGATTAATTATACCAATGAAGACCTCAAAAAACGCATCAAGGAACTCACCGACGGCAAAGGCGCGAATGTGGTGTACGACCCCGTAGGCGGCAGCCACACCGAAGCGGCACTACGTGCTACGGCGTGGGAGGGGCGGCTTTTGATAGTGGGTTTTCCGGCGGGTATTGCCAAAATTCCGATGAACCTGCCCTTGCTCAAAGGCTGTCAGATTATGGGCGTATTTTGGGGGAGTTTTGCCATGCAATTTCCGAATGATAATATGCAGAACACCCTCGAACTTATCACCATGTACGGCGAAGGCAAACTGAAACCTTATATTCATAAAACCTATTCGTTGGAAGAAGGATCGCAAGCCCTCATTGATATGATGAACAGAAAAGTGAAAGGAAAAGTCGTCATTGAACCGTGATTCGTTGATCCGTGATTCGTTGATTCGACAACTCATAACTCGCTAACTTACAACTCATTACTCCTAATGAAATTCGATATTCGTGCTAAAATATTTTTGGTGGCTTTGTTGGTCATCACGCCGATGTTTTGTCTCAGGGCGGCTTTGGATATTGCTTTGGTGCCGCGATTTATCTGCTTATCGGTGGTACTTATAGCAGGTGTTTTTTTATTTATAAAAGATTTTCCAAAAGAGAAATACCTGACTGTATTCGATGCCTGTTTTCTGGCTTATTATCTCGCTTCCGCCGCTTCTATTTTATGGGCTTTTAATACCGCTGAAGCTATATTTGAAGCCCAAAAAGTCTTTGCTGTTTTTCTGACCTATCTGATGATTCGTTTTTTATTAGCGAAAAGCGAAGGCAAATTGATACCTTTTATATTGCTGTGCAATGTGGCAATTACGCTCATTGTATTGGGCGTAACGTGTTGGCAGATAAATGAATCGCCTACGCTTTTTCGGCTTGCTTATTATACCTTTAATGATCTGACAGGCTTATCGGCTCAAAAAAATCTATTGTGTTCTTTTCTATATTTGACACTTATTTTTAATATGCTCGCCTTGACTTATTTTAAAAATAAAAAATGGAAAGTGGGCTTATTTACATTAATCGCTATACAATTTTTTACTTTATTATTATTACAAAATCGGGCTACATATATAGCGATAATCATGTCAGGTACATTCTTTCTAATTGGTTTTCAGTTTATTACACGTTATTTTAATTTTAAACGAATTGTGTTAGCCGCAGCTATTGTTCTGATCTTAGTTGGTAGCTTGTTGGCAAGGCTGTATTTGGTGGACGATGATTTCTGGGTGTATCTGCAAAAAGCGGATGTTAGCAAATACTTTGAATCCGGCTCTGCACAAGAGCGCATATATATGTGGAAAAAAACCATAAACATGATCAAAGAACAGCCCATGACGGGAGTTGGTGTGCGTAACTGGGCGATAATGTTTCCAAGTCAGTCTCTGCACAGGACTTGGGCGGGTGCAAATGATGTGTTTTATCAGCGTCCGCATAATGATTTTTTATGGGTATTTTCGGAAATCGGTATTGTGGGTTTTTTGGCATACCTTGGAATGTTTGTCACCGCATTTGCAGCAGGCATCAAGGTACTCAAAATGACCGCCGAATCGGGTGGACGACTGAGAATTTGGATATTATTGAGCGGACTCGTGGGCTACATCATGATTGCTAATTTCAGCTTCCCGAAAGAGCGTATCGAACATCAAATATGGTTGATTTTATTATTTTCAATTTTATTATATTATTCAAAAAAATATTATAAAAATACACCTCGTTTATCTTTATCAAAAATCAATACACGCTTATTGGTACTGGTTGGCTTGTTGGGCTTGGCTTTGAATGTAGTGATAGGTCATTACCGTTATCAGGGAGAAAAAATGATGCGGGATGTATATATTGATGCCACACCCGACGCACAAAAAAAGCAGTTGCTTAGGGATGCCGAATCGTATTTTTACAACCTCGACCATGTCGGTTTTCCGATGTCATGGTATGCGGGTATCATTGCGGGCAGCGAATCAAAACCCAAAGAAGCCTTGCAATATTTTACTAATGCTCATGAGCGTAATCCCTTCAATTTCAAAATATTAAGTGATTTGGCAGCCGTTCATGGCAATTTGAATAACCAAGAAGAAGCCAAAAAATACCTCATCAAAGCCCAAAATATTAACCCTGAAAACGATGGAGTCATTTTCAATTTGGCGGTCTTATATTATAATTCAAAAGATTTTACCGCTGCCTTCAACTGGGCGCAAAAATTATCAGATAAGCACCCGCGTAAAAAGGAATTGTTGCAGCGATTGGAAGGAAAGTAAAATTACATATCTACCCGACTGCGCCAGTTTCTTTTCTCTAGTCGCCTGACATTCGGTATATCTTTTAACAGATATAAATATTTGGCAAGTTGCTGAAGTTCATTGTCATTTGTTTCACCTTTGAACTCTTTAGGATAAATCGCATTACCAAAATTATTTTGTGATTTATGTGGCGTATCATCAACTATCAAAACCCTTTCTAAGGTATATTTTTTTCGCTTAATTTTCTTTAGTGGTTTGGTATAGTGATAGTGGTTTGAGGGCGTATCGTCATAATATCCATATTCATTGATGGTTATATTTCGTTTATAGGTACAGCGACTTCTGCCCCATACAAACTCCAATGAAGTATGTGCAGGAATAATTTGTTTGACCACCTCCTCAACGTAATCGTCGGACGCAGATGACCAAACCGCAAGCAAAAAATCATCTTTTACGGCTTCGAGAAACTCCTCCAAATGTGGTCTTTTATAAATGTGATAACTAAAAACCATAGCATCAGCCTTTCGATTCAATTCAGTCATTGAAGCGAATATTAAAGTCTCATCCAAGTCAAGTATGACCAATGTTTTATCCTCATTTTTGAATTTCATGTTTAGCATTTTATCATAAATAACAATGAAAGGGTAAAGAATAGTTCACTTAATATTCTTTTATTTGAAAAATAATTATTGAATATAAATGTATGCAAATCACTAACTTAGTTTTTTGTAAAATCAAATTTAAATCTTACATTTGATACCTGTATTTCATTTGTATATCCCTTAAATTTATGAATAATATTACACGCTACGCCATTGCTATTATCAGTATTCTGATTGTTGGGCTGATTATCTGGTATTTTTCGGACATCGTAATGTACCTTGTGATAGCTTGGGTGCTGTCTTTGTTGGGCGGTCCGTTGATGCGTTTGTTTCGGCGTATTCGTATCGGGCGGTTTCAGGCGGGTTCAAATATTGCAGCTATCCTCACGCTGATGTCTTTTTTATTGGTTATCGCGCTGATTGTCAGTATGTTCGTGCCATTGGTGGTACAGCAAGCACGCAATATTGCAGGGGTAGATGCCTCTGCGATTTCAGCAAGTTTGGAAGGTTTTTTTGCGGATATTAATGCCCGTTTGGTGGAGCGCGGATTGGTAGAACCTAGCAACGAGAGTATCTCGGAATATATGCGAAACAAACTCGTCGGCACATTCAGTCCGAGCCATATAACCGATATTTTTGGTGCGGTAATCGGCTTTACGGGCAATCTTTTTATTACCTTGTTTTCCGTACTTTTTATTACTTTTTTCTTTTTGAAAGAAGACGGTTTATTCATGCGGATCATCCTGATACTTGCCCCCAATCGCTATCAATCCGAAACCACTAATGTCATTGAACGCAGCATCAAATTACTGACGCGATACTTCGGTGGTATCTTATTACAAATTACAGTTATTACTATTTTTCTCTCTACCTTATTAGGGCTTTTAAGTATTCCGAATGCCATATTGATTGCTTTTTTTGCAGCGGTAATTAATGTCATTCCATATCTCGGTCCGGCAATTGGCGGTATTTTCGGAATTTTTATTGTCATTTCTTCCAACCTTGATGCCGAATTTGCTACCGTCATTATACCTATGATTACGAAGGTAGTCATTGTATTTGCCCTGATGCAATTATTGGATAATTTCATTCTCCAACCCTTTATTTTTTCCAATAGCGTCATGGCACACCCGCTCGAAATTTTCATCGTCATCCTCGTCGGTGCAAAACTTGGTGGCATTGTAGGTATGGTACTCGCTATTCCCGTTTATACCATATTGCGTGTCATTGGCAGCGTATTTTTGAGTGAGTTTAAAGTCGTACAAAAACTGACGGAAGGAATGGACGAAGTGACTTAGTACACCGTAAAATAAGTTTCTTTATAAATTTAAATTAATGTAAAATGTAAAATAATAAAGAAACTTTTTGGACAATGTACTTAGTTTTGGTTTATGGAGTGATTTGTAAAAAAACTACATTTAACCCCTCATAGACTTTGAGTTAATTTCTCATAAATGAGTTTAGGTCGTAGAGGATATAGGTTTTTTAAAATTGGCTATTTATGCTAATTCTTCACCCTTTTTCAAGGGGGGTAGAAATGTAGGTTTAAAAATGCCTTTGTCCGGCTTCCTGCCAAGATACCCTCCACCGTTTTTCAAATTAATTGATACGAAATTCGTGCTTTATAGTTTTCAAGTTCTTTTAGCCGTTCACTACCCACTCGCTAAATAAGTGGATACGCAGAATACCTCTCCTAATATACAACACGTCAGTACATCAACACATCAATACGTTTTATCAAACTAACGAGGTCTTTTTTTATTTTTAAAAATGCCTTTGTCCGGCTTCCTGCCAAGATACCCTCCACCGTTTTTCAAATTAATTGATACGACATTCGTGCTTTATAGTCTTCAAGTTCTTTTAGCCGTTCACTACTCCCTCGCTAAATAAGTGGATACGCAGAATACCTCCCCTAATATACAACACGTCAGTACGTCAACACTACAACACTACAACACCACAACACAATAATACACTTATCCTTCAAAATTTTGAAATATATCGTGTAAAAATGATTACTATTTTCTCCATTCAGGTATATATATGTAGAAAACATACTTTTGGCTTTATACATTTAGTAAAAAGTGTCCGAAAAATACCGCACGAGGTGTCAAAATAGCCCTTACCTTTGTGTTGTCATAAAGAAAGAGATACATCACACACTTTATTAAACTCTGGAGAACATCTTTATACGCAAACCTAAAAAAACTGATTTTGGCGAACTAATTTTTGCTCAAAAACGTTCTTTGCATACTCAACAAAACACGACACTTAATTTGAAATATTGCTTTTTTATCAAATCAAATAACCTCATTGTCAACAAAATGCAAAATTTTAATAAAAAAGTGTTAAAATTTGATTTTCGGGAATTATTTAAGTCGGCTCTGCGTTTATAAGATAAATAATATAAAAGCTATCTCGAAAAAAAACAAACGCTTAACCACCAAAACCCTAAAAAAACACATCTTTTGCCTAAAAGAGACACCCGAAGATAATGCCTTAAAAACGATTTAACCAAAAAGAACACTTTAACCCATAAAAACACCTAAAAAAATACTTAACTTTAAAATGACATATATAACTCAAAAAAAATGACCAAGAAAACAATAACCAAAAAAGACATTTAGCCCTTAAAAACAACCAAAAAACAATAACTATGAAAAGACATTTTAACCCTAAGAAACATTAACAGAAAAAACACTTTAGCCCTTAAAAACAACCAAAAAAACATTTTAACCCTTAAAGACACCCGAAAAAACAACCAAAAAACAGTTGACCTCAGAAAAATATAACCCTTGCTAACAGACCCAAAAGAACCTGTAATATCCGAAAAACGTTCTATTTAAGTCTCTGAAAAAGAGCTTGAATTAACGCCTTAAAAACAACTTTAGTGTTAGGTCACAAAGCGTCGTACCTGAAAAAACAGTCCTGTGACCTTTCATTAAAGTCTTAACCCCATTAAAGCCATTTTAACGTCAGAGAAGCATTTAAACACAAAAAAACAGCACTGAAAACACCACACACTAAAACCAGAAAAACTTAACGCTCTTAAAAACACTCGTTAAGCGTTTGACCCCGGTTGAACAAATTGTTGCCCCGTAGCGGTCGGGAGGTTTTACCTCCTGACCGCGGCAGCTAAATTACACTCACCTTCCTCTTTTTTCCCTATACTACTTACAACAACAATAAAACAATTTAACAATAAAACAGTATATGTATTTTTGGCATTTTAATTGATAAATATTTTTCATTTAATATTCATCACATAGTCCGCAACGGACAATGAAAAACAGCCTTAAATATGAAAAATATAAAACTATTACTCTGCCTTTTTGTGGCAGCAACCTTCCTCACAAGTTGTACTGCCCGACTAAGCCCTTTCACCAAAGCACTATACGAAGACAGTGCTTGGTCCGAAGATGATTTGAAACGTATTCAGTTTTACCTTTCCAAAGAAGTCATCCTGTATCGCCAACTCAAAAACTCCGACACCCGCATCACTTCCGGTAAAATTCTTTCCAAAGACGGGCGACAAGTCGAAGAAATCATCATCAAAAAACGCACCCCCGGCGTATTTGAGTTCCAGCGCGACAGCACCGACCACTTCGCCATCAGTTTCGACACCGGCGGACAATACCTTATGTTTGCCCCCAACCCTAAGATGAATGACAAATACACCCTCCGTGCCAAAGAATGGAAGCGTGGTGGCAAAGGCATCGTCACCTACGGCGAAGAAGAATTTATAGCCATTCCCGGCAGTGGCTACGCTACCCTCCTCGTTGACTTGAAAAAAGCACAAAATACCAGTTTTAAATCCCGAAAAGCCAAAGGACGGAAAGTGAATTAGTTATGGTAAATTGAGTGCGTCACAAATCGGTTGCGAATTTACACGAAATAAAAAACCAAAAAGTAACCGTCTTGCTGAATTTATTTCAGCATCTCCTAAGCCACAAGCACGATGTTAAATGTGAGCTACAAATTTGTATCTTATTATAAATCAATAAATTAGAGTATTTTTCATCAGCCGTTTTCCATTGTATGGGAGATGCTGAAATAAATTCAGCAAGACGTTTTCTCTTGGTGTTTTTGAGGCGTGTATAGTATATGGTCGTGATTTTTACTGATAGATTTTTGCCGGAAATATTGATATTTTGAGTGATTTGGGGCAACTTACCCTTTATTGAGGATTGGTTGGAATTTCATCATTATCACAAATTCATGGAAAATATCACAGAACGCGACTCGCCGTACCGACATTTAGAAAAAATGTCCACTTTAGCATTGCTGCAAAATATTAATCAGGAAGACCAAAAAGTAGCTTTGGCGGTGCAGGCGGTGATTCCGAAAATAGAGCCTTTGGTGGACATCATTGCAAAAAAAATGCAAGCAGGCGGACGGCTGTTTTACATAGGCTCCGGAACGAGCGGACGTTTGGGTGTCTTGGATGCAGCGGAGTGTCCGCCGACTTTTGGTGTGCCGCCGGATTGGGTGGTGGGGCTTATTGCGGGTGGTGACGCGGCGATTCGTCAGGCACAGGAATTTGCCGAAGATAGCCACACACAAGCATGGGCAGACCTGCAAAAATGGAAGGCAGATGAGCAGGATGTGGTTATCGGTATCGCGGCTTCGGGTACTACGCCTTATGTGGTACATGGCTTGCGAATGTGCCGTCAACATGAGATCACCACAGGCTGTATTACTTGCAATCCGGATGCGCCAATCACCGAAGAAGCAGATTATCCGATAGTGGCGGTGGTCGGACCGGAGTTTGTGACGGGAAGTTCGCGGATGAAGGCAGGTACGGCACAAAAACTTATCCTCAATATGATTTCTACTGCGGTGATGATTCGGCTCGGCAGAATCAAAGATAATAAAATGATTGATATGCAATTGACTAATAATAAACTCATTGAGCGAGGTACACGTATTGTGGCTGACCAACTCGGTATTGACCATGATGCTGCTAAAAAACTGTTGCTCGAACATGCTAGTGTGCGCGAAGCACTCAAGCAACAAGTGAAAGATTGACCTTGTATTTTAGCATGTTTAGAAAATTGGTTGACATTTTATTACAGGCAAAAATGATGTACCCCGTTTGCTAAACTCTTTGGGGTGCGATTCGTTTTTGTACCCATGCTCATTTTAAATTTTTATTCAATAATGGACGGCATTGGGCTTGAATTTGGGCTAAAACTCGTCTGACATTTAAACTTTGTCGGAAAATATGAGTTCATCGGTAGATTTTGAAAATGTCTGACGAGTTTTAGCCCAAATTCGGAAAAAATATTCCACCCTAAACACAAGTAT
>CALIZI010000074.1 GCA_938028705.1 uncultured Saprospiraceae bacterium
TGCTACCAATATACCCGATACACAAGGAGTTACGGTATTGATGTCAATTCCCCAGTCTGGAAAAGCATTTGTTCCTACGGTAAGTACACTACCTGCGATTGATGGGGGAGAGGTGATTTCCACAATCGGACCTAAAGAAATATCAGCATTTTCAGAAGCGACAATAGTTGTCACTCCACATCCGGCTCCAACCGGAACATTAATAGTATATTCAACATTAGGTGTGATGGCAGTCACGTCAGGATTATCAAAGCTAATGTCTCCTACAGGATTGTTCACATTTATAGTAACAGCGGCTGTGCCGTCTCCATTGCAAGTATAGTTGACTACATCTGCCGTAGCCTCAAAACCACAAACGAGTAGTGGCGTACCACCTTCAAGCACACCATCACAAGAATAGCTGCCGGACAAAACGGTTACAGTAAGCGCACAGTCGGGATCACCACCGTCATAAACCGTAAAAGTCAAATCTGATGTAGGAAAACCAATAATAGCTCCTCCGGTAATATCAATATCCGCACCTGTATCAAAGGTCGTATTGCCGTCTTGGTCTATCCAAATCTGACCTATTCCATTGATAACATCCAATGCAATAGCGGGTAATAAAGTACCACCAAAATCTTCGCAGGTAACATCAGAATAGTCCGGTATGATCTCCAAATTACAAGGGTTGCAGCCATCCGGTAAAAATATATCTTGCATACAAGCACCGGCTCCGGTATCCGTTATAGTAATAGTAGCATCAGTACCCGCAGGTATCATTGTAAAGGTATAAGTACCCGGACCGACACCCGCATAAGAATCGGGTGATGTACCGCCTGATTCATTGAGGTCAAACGGTCCTGTACCGCCCCCACTAATCGTGACATCTACGCTGTAAGTAGTACCGTCGGCACTACAAGTTCCTGTTATTTCTGCTTCGATAAAGCAGCCGACAACCGTTGCAGGGTCGCCTTCATTCACACCGTCACAGGAGAAATTGCTGGATAAAACAGTCACTTCAAGCGCACAATCTGTATCACCACTATCATAAATGGTGAGTGTTAAATCCGATGAGGGAAAGCCAATAGCGGCCCCTCCTGTAATATCAATATCTACACCTGTATCAAAAGTGGTATTACCATCTTGGTCTATCCAAACCGTACCTGCTCCATTTGTCACTATTAGTGGGATAGCAGGTAGTAAAGTACCACCAAAATCTTCACAAGTAACTGCGGAATAATCAGGAACGACCTCAAGATTACAAGGAACACAAGGGTCTAAGATAAGCTCTTCTTCCATACAATCTGCCGCTCCGGTATCAGTGATAGTGATAGTAGTGACATTAGGTGTGGTAACTGTAAATAGATAAGCACCGGTTCCTACGCCTGTATAGCTTTCGGGAGCCGTACCCGATGACTCGGTAAGATTGAAAGGTCCTGTACCACCACTAAGTATAACAAGGACAGTATAAGTGGTTCCGTCAGCACTACAAGTAGCTGTAAATGTTGCGGTAAAATCACAAACCTGACAAACGCTTGCCTGACTGTCACCACATGGTGGGTAAGTAGGCATACAAGATACTGAATTAGTTGCCCAATTAGCTTGAGCATCGGCAGTAGCGAGCATGATATCCACTTGGTCTTGTGTAAATGTGAACATGCAATCATCATCTACATAATCCATAAAGTTACCACCATAATCGGCACCCTCAGAACTTGTGCAATTGACTAAATCCACTACCGGACAGCCATAATTAGGAACGGTTTGAGGCGGTGTGTCGGCAACTGCATCACTAAATGTATGCTCCAAACCAAACCAGTGACCGACTTCGTGCGTCAGTGTAGCACCACCGTCATAAGGTACGCCTATATCAACGCCTTCACAACCTCCAAAGGTCTGAGAGCCAAATGCGGATGTGAGTACGGAAGCACCCAATGTATTATTGGCATTACTTGCACCACCAAGAAAGGGTACAAATCCTAAAATACCGCCACCGGCATCACCAACATATATATTCAAATAACCTTGCCAGAGGGCAGGTGCATTTTGAGTTGCAGTACTATAACCGGTTGTGATAGCTACACCGTCAGGAATAAGATTTCCGTCGGCGGGCAGATTTTGGTCAGCCAGACAAAATTGAATACAAGCTCCATCGTCTGGCATAGCATCGGCACCAGCCGAGCCGCCGAAGTTATCGCATCCCGCTTCAATCCAGTCACAAAGCGTTCCGGCATTTGTATTACATCCCGCAAAATCCAAATTCATCTGCTCTATCTGAGTCAGCGTAGCATCAATCATACATTGATTGGAAATATTGGTAGCTTCAAAATGCACAGCAATAGGAATGATTAAAGGACTGGCACAAGGAGCTTGAGTTTTATTCAATACTTCCTGCGATACTCTTGCTTTTAGTTTGTTATATTGTTGAGCGAATACCGGATCTTTCATTTTTTGAGTATGACGCTCATCGGTAGTACATGTCCTCCCAATATCAGGCGAGGTATTTTGATTTGAGGTAGATAGTTTTTGGATTTGAGGTATGTTTTTGATTTGAGGTGTGTTTTGTCCATAGCCAAAATGACAACAGAACAAAAACACAAACAAAAAGATAACTCTATTCATCATCTGATTTGAGTTTATTTAGTTTAGATAATTAGTTAGTGCATTGAAATTTTGAGAGGTCAGAAGTCAAACCACTTTATCGTCAGAAAAAATTGAAATATTTGATTCAATTTGATATTTGAAAAATAGCGTGCTTTGTTTTCTAAAATATATACACCCAAATGTATGAATATTTAACAACTTATTAACAATATCTTATAAAAAAAAGCCGAATTTTGTTATATTAAATTTTCTTTTAATAAAACATATTTTTTTAAAAAATATTGATAATCAGTTTCTTATAAAATTTTTATAATATAAAACTTAACATTATTGACTTTTCGATAAGGCTTCCTTATAAGTTTTCAGGCATCTTTCACGTGCAAATTTGTGGTCTATCATAGGAGCGGGATAATCGGGCGTACCAAACTCCGGCACCCATTTTTTGATATACTTAAATTCCTTATCAAATTTCTGTTGCTGACTTGTGGGATTAAATACCCGAAAATACGGCGCAGCATCTGTACCGCACCCTGCTGCCCACTGCCAGCCGCCACTATTGCTTGCCAAGTCAAAATCCAATAATTTTTCGGCAAAATAGGCTTCGCCCCACCGCCAATCTATCAGCAAATGTTTCGTCAAAAAACTCGCCGTAATCATACGCACCCGATTGTGCATATAACCTGTTTCATTGAGTTCGCGCATGCCCGCATCTACGATAGGGTAGCCCGTTTTTCCGATACACCATTTTTCAAAATCCGTTTCATCATTGCGCCAGGGTACGGCTTCATATTTGGCACGAAAAGCATTGGTTACCACATGCGGAAAATGCGATAAAATCTGTGCATAAAAATCCCGCCAAATCAATTCATTCACATAAATATCATTCAAATTCATGGCTTTACGCACCTTTTCGCGGATAGAAATTGTACCAAAACGAAAATGAATCCCCAATCGGGAAGTGCCGGGTATAGCCGGAAAATTTCGTGTTTCATCATACTTCTTAATCAAGCCTTGACTGACCTCAATACCGGGAAATTCAAGTCCACTGACCTCAAAATTCATATCGCCCAATTCGATGAAGGGTAGGGGAGAGGTGGCATGAAAATGATTGAAATATTTTTCGGTAGGATATGATTTTAAATAATAAGAAATGGCTTCTTGATTGCCTTGTTCATTCGTGAAGGTGGACATGCGGGAAGCCAGTTTTTTGCGCCACTTTCTGCTGTAAGGCGAAAACACCGTATAAGGCAGACCGTCATCTTTCGTAACCTCATTTTTTTCAAAAATAACATGGTCTTTAAATGTCAATAATTCGATATTTTTTTCTTGTAAAAAATCACGAACAGCCGCATCGCGCTTCAGTGCGTAAGGCTCATAATCGTGATTGGTATAAACACTTTTTATTAAATATTCTTTACTGATTTGTCGCCAAATATCAAGCGGTTTGCCGTATTTCACGATCAGCGAACTCCCCTGAGTTTCCAGTTCAGCCTTCAATGCCCGGATAGTACGATGAATAAACTCCACACGTGCATCCTTCCGGTTTTCAAGGTCATCCAATATCTCCGTATCGAAAATAAAAAGCGGCAAAACAGGATATTCGCCCCTGAGTGCATGGTACAAACCCGCATTATCATACAAGCGCAGGTCTCTTCTCAACCAAAAAATAGTAATCGGTGTCATATTTTAATTTTAATTAAATGACAACAAGAATTTCAGAATATTGTTTCTTAAATTCCAAATAACAAAACTCAAAATACAATGAGACGAGATAATTTGAGTTTTGTTATTTGTTATTTGGAATTTGTTTTCTACTTTGGCACACGATTTGAAATTAGGCTACATAAATACGTCCACAAACATAACTTTTATGAAAAAGATAATTTCCCTTACTGTCATGCTTTTTATCGGATTGAGTGTATTTGCTCAGATAGATAGAGCCTTAATTGAAAAAGCCAAAGCAAGAGAAGCCTCCGACCCTAAAGCCACTAAAATACTGGATGCCGTCCATAAAAAATACGAGTCGCTGGATGCGATGCAGACTGACTTTAAGCTCACCATTAAAGGTGAAAATGAAGCTGAACAATCTGGTAAAGTATTTTTGAAAGGTGAACAATACCGTATGGAACTTGCCGACCAAGACGTGATTTGTAATGGCAAAACGGTCTGGTTTCATTTAAAGGATAATGAAGAAGTGCAAATCAATAATCCAAATTCGGAAGGTGATGATTTTTTGTCGCCCGCCAATATGCTCAATGTATATCGTGAAAATATGGTTGGCCAAAAATTGGATGATGAAAAAGTGAATGGGCGGGTAGTCCACCAAATCGAAATCAAGCCGCGTGAATCGCATGATGAAATCACAAAAATGCGTATAAAAGTGGACAAAAAAAATAAGACACTGACAGAAATTATTGTGTTTACACGCTATGCCGATAAGTATATTTTTGAATTTGACAACCTCGTAGAAAATCCCAAATTGAGTGATACCATGTTTACTTTCGACCCTGCAAAATTTCCGGGTATTCATGTCGAAGATTTGCGAATAGAATAAGGCAAAACTTCGTGAGAAAATATTAAGGTTCCAATCTTTGGCGGCTTGCTACTCAATAAGTGGTAAGCCGTTTTTTTTGGTATCAGCTGCATAGACAGGCGATTTCAATCAACCTGTGCAATTAAAATAAAAACTCAAAACAACTGTCTTTCTAAATTTATTTGAGTGTGTCACAAATCGGTTGTCACCACTAGAACACCTCCAAACCAAAACGTCTTTCTGAATTTATTTCAGAATCTCCCAAGTTACAAGCATGATGTTAAATGTGAGCTACAAATTTGTATCTTATTATAAATCAATAAATTAGAGCATTTTTCATCAGCCGTTTTCCATTGTCCGGGAGATGCTGAAATAAATTCAGCAAGACGGTTGCTTTTTGGTTTTTTTATTTCGTGTAGATTCGCAACTGAGCGATTTTGCACAATAGCTTCTGCTTAAAATTAATTTTCATTGTCCGAGAGATGCACAGGTCGATTGAAATCAGTTGTTTTTCACAAATATTATCATAGTATATAATTCATAATTTAAGAATTTTTTAAAATAATATAAAATTAATTTTGTGAATTTTTTAAATATAAAAATTGTTTTTTATCGAATATTATACTTTTTTATTTTTAATAATGTTTTTAAAAATTTATTTTAAAATAAGAAAATTATACATTTTAATTTTATTAAAATAATAAAAAAATAATTCTTGATAAGGGTGTTTGTTTGCGGTTTTATCTCCAAATATTCTACATAATTTTCCTACCTTTACACATCTAATATAATTCGTATTTTTAAAATGCAAATCACGAATTACCAATCACTACATTATGAAAACCACACTTACCATTTTAATTATTAGCCTGTTTTTTGCTTGCAATGATACTGCCGAAACCAACAAACAAGCTGACCTCATCCTCACCAATGGCAAAATTATTACGCTCAATGACACACAACCCGAAGTCGAAGCCATTGCCATACAAAACGGACGCATCACGCACATCGGTACGAAGGCAGAAGTGGAAAAAATGGCAGGCAGCCAAACCAAAAAAATTGACCTCAAAGGTAGCACTGCCGTTCCGGGACTAATTGAAGGGCATGGGCATTTTTCGGGTTTGGGATATAGCCTGATTCGATTGAATTTGATGAAAACCAAAAATTGGGATGAGATAGTAGCAATGGTAGCCGAAAAGGTCAAACAAAGCAAGCCCGGCGATTGGATTGACGGACGCGGTTGGCATCAGGAAAAATGGGATAAAGCACTGGAACGCGATGTAGAAGGCTACCCATATCACGACAAATTGAGCGAAGTATCGCCTGATAATCCGGTCTTGTTGCGACATGCGAGTGGTCACTCTGCCTTTGCCAATGCTAAAGCAATGGAACTCGCGGGTATCACTACCGAAACTCCCGCACCCAAGGGTGGACACATCGTGCGCGATGCCTCCGGCGAGGCTGTCGGCGCATTTGAAGAACGGGCTATGGATGCCTTGTATGCTGCTTATGATGAGTATCGAAGCCACTTGAATGAAGAAGAACAACTGGCGGAATGGTACAAAGCCGTAGAACTCGCCCAGCGCGAATGTCTTGCCAAAGGCATCACATCATTTCAGGATGCAGGGTCGAGTTTTGATGAAATAGAACGCTACACTCAACTGGCAAAAGACGGTAAGTTTGACCTGCGCCTGTGGGCAATGGTGCGCCACCCGCACGAGGTACTCAAAGGTAAACTCAACAACTATCCTATACTCAATGCAGGCGATGGTTTTTTTACTTGTCGTGCCATAAAATCACAGGTTGATGGCGCACTTGGCGCACGCGGTGCGTGGCTCTTAGAACCCTATCACGACAAGCCCGGATTTTTCGGACAAAACACCACGACGATAGAAGAAGTCACCAATGTAGCCGACCTTGCGATACAACACGATTTGCAACTTTGCATACACGCCATAGGCGACCGCGCCAACCGCGAAGTGCTGGATATTTTTGAAGAAACATTTAAAAAACACAAAGATAAAAAAGACCTTCGCTGGCGCATCGAACATGCACAACACGTTGATATAGAGGATATTCCGCGCTTTGCGCCACTTGGGGTGATTGCTTCTATGCAAGGCATACATTGTACATCTGATGCGCCTTTTGTGGAGAAGCGATTGGGGGAAGACCGCGCCCGACATGAAGCCTATCCGTGGCGGAGTTTTATAGATGCCGGAGCCTTGGTCACCAATGGTACGGATGCTCCCGTAGAAGATGTGGACCCGATAGAAAGTTACTATGCTTCCGTCACCCGAAAACGTGTTGATAATGGTATGGAATTTTTCCCGGAGCAAAGCATGAACCGACTTGAAGCCCTGCGTTCTTATACGCTCAATTGTGCCTACGCCGCTTTTGAAGAACAAGATAAAGGCTCGCTCGAAGTCGGTAAATTTGGTGACATCACCGTACTCTCCAAAGACATCCTGACCATACCCGATGATGAAATTATGGATATTGATATTTTATATACTATCGTCAATGGAGAAGTGAAATATAGTAGTTTGTAGAGTTGATTGGTTTATGGAGTTTATAGAGTTGATGGAGTTTATGAAGTTTATAGAGTTTATAGAGTTGATTGGTTGATGAAGTTGATAGAGTTGATTGGTTGTTTTTACATATATAAATAAATTATTTTTAAAACAATCGAATTAGCCTCATTACACATTATAAAAACGACTTTTCGTTCCACCTGATTACTCAATAAACTTTATCAACTCAATAAACTCAATAAACTCAATCAACTCAATAAACTCTATCAACTCTATAAACTCTATCAACTTCATAAACTCAATAAACTAAAAATCAAAAAAATCCCTTATCGGTGTTTCGTTTTCTATTTTCAAAACGTATTGTATAGTGTTATTTCGATTTAACGCATTTTTTCATTTTGTAAAAAATCAATAACTATGCAATACGTAAAATGCTTTGTATGGGCAATCGCTATATTGACCCTGATTTCAGCTTGTAAAAAAGATAAAATAACAACTAAGACAGAGACAACATTAGAAGAGCAGGAAAATGTAAATTTTTTAGTATTCGTTGAAAACGAAGATAACCTAGCCATAGGAAACGCTACCATTACCGATAATCTGACAGGTAATTTTTATACAACAAATAATGACGGCTTGGCATTTATCAATAACCAAACCATACCTGCTACCGGATTGCCGATTACGATTTCAAAAAATGGTTATTTCAAAGAAATCGCGCTTTTGCAAGGAAGAGAGAAAAGCAAAAATACGATAACTTTCACCCTTCAAAAGGGAGTAGAGACCATCATCGCATCAGGTTCCGGCGGCGATATTGACGGTGGTGGCAGACTTCAACTTCCTACAGAAATTATTGACCAAAACGGACAAGCATACACAGGGAATGTCTATGTACAAAGCCGTCATTTTAGCCCTGACGATACGGATTTTCTGCGTAACGCACCGGGAAATATGTTGGGTATGGAAGACGGGGAATTGCGTACCCTTGCTTCCTACGGTATGTACACCATAGAACTGAAGGATGCGGCAGGTAACGAACTCCAACTTTCTGATAGTGCCACCGCAACTCTGGAATTTCCCATTGCCGATAATCAGTTGAACGATGCACCGCCTTCCATTCCGCTTTGGTATTTGGATGAAAATACAGCTATGTGGCAAATAGAAGGACCTGCCATTCGCACAGGGAATAGCTATCTTGCCGAAGTTTCACATTTTTCGAGTTGGAATTGTGATATATGGTTCGATCCTATACAAGTATGCTTTCGCGCTTTGGATGAAAATGGCAATATTTTACCGAATACCGAATTGCTGGTTTCTTCCCCAATAAATTTGTGGACACATTACGATTATGGTGTGACAAATGATGAAGGTGAAATTTGCCTGTTTATACCTGAAAATGAGGAAGTTGTGATTAGAGTAGTGGATGGCTACGAGATTATCTCCACTCCGACAAATATTGAACCACAAGCCGGGAATGCAGACTTGGGAGATATTAGTTTTCAAGTCACGCCGTATCGTGTTACGGGAAATGCGGTAGATTGTAACGGTACAGATTTGGATGCTGTCAGCATTCGTTATGAACAGGATGGACAGACTCAATACATGTATTCGGATGGTAATTTTGAGCTGACAACGTGGCTCGATAATGATATATCCATGAGAATTTTTGATGCTCAAAATAATCAAGTAAGCGAGGAACAACAGATTACTTTTACAAGCAATGATGTGAATTTAGGCAATGTCGAAGTCTGCGAAAATATAACGACAGGTCAGGAGATTCCCGTACCGCCGGGCTACGTCACGAGTGATGTCACTTGGTCTAGCGGCAATACTTATATTTTGCAAGGATTCACTACGGTATCGGGTGCTACCCTGACCATAGAAGCGGGAGTGATTGTAAAAGCAGAGGATGAATCGGATGATCAGGTTGCTACGCTGATTATTGCTGACGACGGACAAATTCAGGCAAACGGCACAGCTACACAACCCATTATTTTTACTTCTGTTTATGACAACATCCAACCCGGTGAGATAACAGGAACAAGCCTTAATGAGACAGATACCGGACTGTGGGGCGGTATATTTATATTAGGTAAAGCACCGGTTACAGATACAACGAGAACGCTTTATGGTATTCCTGAAGGAGAGTATGGCGGCAATGAACCTAACCATAATTCAGGGAGTTTTACTCATGTTTCTATTCGTCATAGCGGTCTATCGATTTGGCAGTTACAATTGTATGTTAAGGGACTGACACTCGCAGGTGTTGGTTCAGAGACGGTGGTCAGTCATGTTGAAATTGCTGCTTGTTCTAATGACGGAGTGGAAATACTTGGAGGCACTGTAAATCCTGAAAATATTGCTGTGGTGCATCCTGACGGTACTGGCTTCGAAATTAATGAAGGCTACGATGGTACATTGGAAAATATTATCTATGTGGGGATGCAACTAGATACAGCAAATTCGCTGAATATCGGTAATCCTTACAATAGTAATAGTAGTAATGTTTTTTCTGTTGTAAAACAAGGTTCTATGTATGGAGGGGGAACTTTCAATACTTATCCTATCTTATATAGTAGTGCACAAGGTGGGTTAGAGGATATCTATTTCTTTGGCTTTCCTACAACTGCCAATTTTGGAATCAGTGGAATAACTGCTGTTAATAATTTCCAAAGCGGTCTCTTGTCAGTGACAAATTGCGCTTTTAATGATACACGCACACTGGAAGAAATTTGTACAACCTATACAGGACCTAATACAGAAATGATTGTTGACGAAATTTTTGCTTCGTCCGCTAGCGGCAATTCCGTCACATCAACGCCTACGGTCGGTGCAGATATTAGTCAATTTACAGGCTGGACATGGGCAGATGCCAATGGAGTTTTAAGTATTTTTGAGTAAACATGAAATTTGAAATGTTGATTTGCGATGTATCCCAAAATCGCTAGCGAGAGTTGTCAGACGAATTCTTTTGTAAAAGGCGGAGATGATTGGTGCAACGGTCATTTTCTAAAACAACATCGCTCATATGTATTAAGCGGTGAAAAATGTAAAATGTAAAACACAAAATGTAAAATGTAAAAGTGTCGATAGGACATGAAGTTATTTGTTTTTAAATTGTTATATATTTAAAGTATTGAAAATCAAATTATTATTAAAAAACATTCACGTTATACACTTTTACATTTTACATTTATTATTTTATATTTTACATTACAATAACGATTTTCACCTTATAGTACAGATGAGCGAACAACATTCGTCTGACAACTACGCCTTGCTTTAATCGCATACCACCCCAAATCACGAATCAACAAATTATTAATCACAATCAATAATCATAGATGAAACCGTATCGCAGTACGGATGAATTGGTCAAACAGTGTTTGAAACATCGCGCTAAGGCTCAACGCGCCTTGTACGATATGTACATTGGTGCGATGTACAACACCGTCATGCGCTATACCTGCAATTCGCACGATACGGAAGATGTACTGCAAACGGCTTTCTCAAAAGTATTTCGCCAACTGGCAACTTTTGATTCGGCAAAGGGAACGCTAAAGGCTTGGATACGAAGAATTTGTGTAACGACTGCTATTGATTTTTTACGAAAAAAATCTGTGCAGTTTGCTAGTGTTGACCATGTACAACTGAACCTGCAAGACGATTTTAGAATAGATCAACAAATGGAAACAGAGTATATTCTGGATTTTATCGAGTCGCTCAATCCGCAACAACGGGCGATATTCAATATGCACGTCATAGAAGGCTATAATCATCACGAAATCGGTGAAATACTCGGTATCAATGCAGATAGTTCGCGGGTATATCTATCAAGGGCAAAGGAAAATTTGCGGAAAAAAATCGCACATTTCAGACTCCAATTTAAATCCATTTAATTCAAGTTGTTAATAATTTGAAATTTCAACTTATGAGCGGATTACAAGATAAATTAGACAATCAAGCGGTAGAATTTGACCGTGAAGGGCTGTGGGAACGCATAGAGAAACCCAAGCCGCAAAAGCCTTGGTGGTTGTGGGCATCACTTGTGCTTGTAGTGAGCTTATGTTGTTATGTATTTATAAATTTTAATAATAAAAATAAAAATAATTTGAATGATAATATTGTTATTGAACATACAGATAAGCAGGATATTATAACTGAAAAACAAGACGAGAATTTAGTTTTTAATCATGAAAAAACAATAATTGAATCATCATTAGACCCCAACAAGAGCGAGGATGTAGAGGTACTTTCAAATACAAATATTCAATCAAATACTACTGTTATTCAAAATGATAAAACACCATTTTCTACTACTATTCAAAAAGAAAAATTAACAAATAATAAAGAGGAAATTATATCTGAATTTATACCTAAAAATAATTTACATTCAAAAGAAAAAGATATATCAACGGAATTTCAAACTCGCAGTGCTTTGCGTGAATCGTCCACCCCCCAGCCCCCTTGTCTTGCGACATCAGGTTGTGACGGACAAAACGACATAAGTTGTAACCGTTTTCCAACTATCCAGTGGATTGAAGTTCGTCATTCTTACGAAATTGATGCCCTTATCGGTAAAAACGAAGGGTTTCAACTTACAAATGTCGAGAAATCTTGCGAAACAGTTACAACTTTGCGTCTTTTTCAAAGTCACAACTTGACGTCGCAAGACACCCCTCCAAAGGGGGAGAGTCGGTTGATTTCAAAAGCTGTATCTCCTCCTCCGAAGGGGGGAGATCGATTGATTTCAAAAGCTGTATCTCCCCCTTTGGAGGGGGCTGGGGGGTGGACAGGTCTTACACGAAAAAAATATAAAAACATTCGTAATCTGTCTCCGAAATTTACCCTTATCGAAAACACAAAAAGGACGACTACAAACAACCATTTACGTCCCTTAACCCCTAAAAACAACCCCTTGATTTTGAGTGAAAATGACCGCCCGAATCGCATACAGATACAAGTTGCTTACGGACGACATAAAAATCATTTTGGTGAGCAAATTGACTCCATCTTAGAGTATAATCAAGACCTTGTTAGAGAGTATGTGAGCTTCAATACTGCTTTAACTTATGAACGAAAACTGGCTAAGATAAACCTCTACGGTTCATTGCAATACGCTGTTTATCAGGACAATACAGAAGATGAGGTGATAGAATCCACGACTTACACCATCAGAAACGGACAGACTTATGCTACGGTAGAAACAACGCATTACGACTTGTATAATGACTATCAATTCTTGGCTTTGGTCGGTGGCATACGCAAGGAATGGCGCAGGGGAAATTGGGCATTTTCGGGGGCTGCGGGTGTGGGTGTAAATATGTATGCTTACAGTAGAGGAACGGTATTGGTCGGTGCAGGAGAAATGATGCGATTTCGGGATTCGGGTATGCAGATAAATCGTCGTAGTGTCTTCGGAGAATTGGATGCAGGCGTTCGTTATTACACGCCAAATGGTTTGTATGGACAGGCTTCATTGACTTATCATTCTCAAAAATATATCAATCATCAATTTGACAATTACGAGCAACAGCTATCCACGATTTTTATCAATTTGGGAATAGGTAAAGCATTTTGATACCAATCAACTCAATCAACTCAATCAACTCAATCAAACACAATAAACTCTATCAACTCAATCAAACACAATAAACTCTATCAACTCCACACTAACTCCACACTAAGT
Source organism: uncultured Saprospiraceae bacterium (assembly GCA_938028705.1). Taxonomy (GTDB): domain Bacteria; phylum Bacteroidota; class Bacteroidia; order Chitinophagales; family Saprospiraceae; genus JAHDEO01. Next base: position 13,340 of record CALIZI010000074.1, read on the forward strand.
CCGCAAAGTATTTTTATAAGCGGTATTGACAAGCGTAGCGGAGGCTTGAAGTTTTCCGGTATCGGGCGAGAAATAGGTATATGAGACATGGTATTGGTCAATATATGTAATGGTGATTTTGCCATTATTGGCGCACTGGTCGCGCCCTTGCCAGATGACCTCGATAAACTCAGCGCGGTGGCGGTTATTATAAATCATTTTCCATTCGCCACTGCAATTCAGCGTCGGATAACGAATATTAAATTGGTCTTTTTCGACTTCAAGTATCAGCGTCCACGTTTGCGGAAAATCCAGTTGCATACCTATCCCTTTCCATTCACCTTGCAACCAGTATAGGTTGGACAATGGTGTTTTATGAAAAGGCATACAAGCGTGATTCGCGGATGCCATAACGAGGATTAATGTATAAAAAATATATTTCAAATCTTAAATTAAGAACCAAATTCCAAAATCCAAATAACAAATTCCAAAATCCAAATAACAAGGTTTATATTATTTGTTATTTGTTATTTGTCATTTGGAATTTGTCATTTTTTAGCTTTTATTGATAATTGCAGATAATATTTTCTTAAGTGCTTCGCTTTCTGAAATTAAATTATCTGTTTTTTCATTGAATGTATCATCGTTGGTTGCTTTGATGATTTTGAGCCAATATGAAGTTTCTTTGGCTTCTTTCCGGGCTATCTTCAATCGCATTTTAAAATCTTTTTGGCCAAGATTCTCATTAGCTTCGATATAATTTGCACCAATCGAACCTGATGAGCGAATCACTTGCTTCCCATCCTCATAATTTGTTCTATTTTTGGGTAAAGACTTAACAAATATTCTGACAGCAATAGCAAATTCAAGTGTTCGTTGTTCTAAGTCGTATGTAGGCATTTGGTTACTGTTTTTGTTAGTTAGAATTTATTATTTGTTATTTGTTATTCGGAATTTGTTATTTGGAATTTGGAATTTGGAATTTGGAATTTGTTATTTGTTATTTGTTATTTGGAATTTGTTATTTGTTATTTGGAATTTGGAATTTGTTATTTGGAATTTTCAAGGTTTTGCCAATGTAAACCCAAATGTAGAACCGACATTGGGCGTACTCCTTACAGTGACGGTTTGTTTGTGTGCTTCGATGATGTGTTTGACAATTGCCAGACCAAGTCCTGAACCGCCTTGTTCGCGCGAGCGACTTTTATCTACTCTGTAAAATCGTTCAAAAAGTCGCGCGAGGTGTTTTTCTTCGATGCCGTAGCCGTCGTCCGAGATTTCTATGAGCAAATGTTTGTCATCCATATTATAAAAACCTATCTTTGTATTGCCGTTTTTCTTACCGTATTTGACCGAGTTGGTAATGAGATTGACGAACACCTGCCTGATGCGCTCGCGGTCTCCTTTTACGATAAATGGTCTATCACAACCTTGTTTGAAACTAAACTTGATGTTCTTTTCAAAGGCAATAATCTCCATTTCATCAAATACTTCTTCGGCTAATCCATGTACATCAAAAGAATCAATATCCAGATACAAACCTTCGGATTCAAGTTGGGCAATCATATCCAAATCTTGTGCAATCGTAGAGAGGCGTTCTACGTTTTTGGCGGCGCGTTCAAGGAAAGGGATATTGATACTTTCGTCTTGAAGCCGGCTTTCCAATAGCGTATCAATATAACCCTGAACATTGAATATCGGGGTTTTGAGTTCGTGAGATACATTACCCAGAAAATCGCGGCGATAGACTTCCATTTTTTTAAGGTTTTCGATTTCGGTGTCGCGTTCTTTTGCCCAATTCGTCACTTCCTCTTCCACTTGGTCAATCAGATGCCTGTCCATATTCATGGTCTTGCTTTTGTCTCCTTTAGGTGTTTTTATATTATGTATCGTCTTGTAAATCAGCTTGACACGCCGATATATAAAACGTTCCAATGCGGCAATATTTATGGCATAAGCTATACCAAAAGACAGGACAGTGAGCAAACCGATATGCCACCACATCAATTGTCCGCCGAATATAATACGAAGTATAGACAGCATAAGGAGCATGGTGATTGCCAGCATGACCGCCATATAAATTCCTAATTGTCGGGGAGTAGGATTTTTGTTTGAAAATATGTTGATTTTCTTTTTACTCATATTGTTAATTTGTTGTCTGCGTCTGATTGTATGAAATTAAAGTGCAGTATGAAATTATCAAGACTAAACAAGGGAAATTATTTTGTAATAAAAAAAATAAATATTAAAATATTTGTATGTAAAGTATTTTAATTGGTAAAATAATTTGACAATATTAAATTAAATTTTTATTAAATGTAAATAAAGCACTTCGTTCTGAATTTGACCTAAAACTTGTCAGACATTTTCAAAATGTCTGACAAGTTTTAGGTCAAATTCAACGCAGATTTCTTATTTCAAACAAAGACGCATTCTTATTTTTTTAAATTTAACATTGTCAAGGTAAATAATTGGTCACATTAAAATATAGTCGTTTTTTTTGGTTAATTAAAATTATTTTATAATTTATTTGTTTTTAAAAATTAATTATTTACAAATATTTTTTATTATAAAATAATTTATAATAACCTTGAAAATTAAATATTTTATATCTAAATTTTTAAATTGTAATTATTTTAATATTAATAATATTTTGATTATAAAATTAAAACGCAAAAGTTGAATTATACATTAAATTAATTTGAGTGCGATACATATAAGTGGAATCATAATATAAAATCAAAAAAGCTAAGATTGGCAAGAGACTCCGTAATGACTGCTTTAGCTGTCAAGTGGGTGGCAATATTTCATAAAAAATTGTTTTTAAGTTGATAAAACATTATATTAAAAGCACACTTGACAGCTAAAGCAGTCATTACAGTATCTACAATTTGTATTTATCAAACCAAAGATGCATTTTGATATTACAAATCCACTTATGTGTGTCACACTCAATTAATTTAAATGTAAAAATCAAACATGACATTGTCAAATCAAGAAATATAACCACTAAAAACCTATTAAATCCTAATCATCCTTGCTTTTATACCATTAAAACAATTATACATTATTTTATATTAATAAAAAATACTTGATGCTCTGATTCCCTGATTTGCCGATTAACACTCGCAATATCACAAAAAACCATAAAAAACCCCAAAAAAAACCTTCCAATCGCTCAAAAAACCCTAATTTTAGCACCAAATAAAAACTCGAATATGAGAATCTTATTCACCCTATTACTAATGGGAGTATTCAGTGTCCTCTGCGCCCAACCAACGAATGATACGTGTGCTGATGCTTTTAATGTACCAACTGTTGACGGCTATTGTTCTGCTCCCGATGAATTTACGACCACCAATGCTACGACGAGCATGGGCTACGGCGTACCGATGCTATGTACACCACCTTGGGATGGTGACCAAAATGATGTGTGGTTTGTATTTTCCACGACCTCCACAATTATTGACTTGACCATCTCCGTCAATGGCGCAACGATGCAACAACCACAAATTGCAGTTTATCGTGGTGACTGTGGCGGCTTTGCCGAACTTGCTTGTATAGCAAGTGTGGCGGGTGAGGGGAGTGTATCATTGGATGTATTGGCACTTGACCCGCTTGAGACCTACTACCTGCGGGTCAATGCAGCGACTACAGGTAGCGACGGCGATTTCCAATTGTGCGTTGACGAATTTAGTTCCAATATCATTTCCAATATCACCACCACAGAATGTTCAGGTATCCTGTACGATACCGGCGGACCGGACGGACCTTATGGAGCTTTTGAAAATTTTGCTTATGTGATATGTCCGAGTGACCCGCATGATTGTGTCGCCATTACAGTTTTGGAATACGATATTGAACCCATTTTTGATAACCTCTCCGTTTATGACGGTATGGATACCGATGCGCCTTTGGTGGCAAGTATTGACGGACAAAGCATGGGCGCACAAGAATTTGTAGCGGTTGAAACAACGGGTTGTGTCACGATTACTTTCACCTCCGACGGCGGAATGTCCAATGAGGGTTTTGAATTGACATGGGAATGTACGCAAGGTGCTTGCCCCGAACCTCCGGCGGATTTCATTACCTGTTCGGGAACATTCGCCGACAGTGGCGGACCGAATGGTAATTATCCGAACAACGAAATGGAAACCTATATTATTTGCCCCGATTCGGCGTTTACTTGTCTGGAATTGACCTTTACGGAATACGATATAGAATCCTTTTTTGATTTGCTGACCATTTATGAAGGCTCCGGTACAGACGGTACGCTTTTGGGCATATTGACCGGACAAGGGGAAGATGTTACCTTTCACAATGAAGGTTGTTTTACCATAGAATTTAGTTCAGATTTTACAGTCAACAATCCGGGTTGGTTGGCTTCATGGCAGTGTACGCAGGATATGTGTCCGCCTGACGGAAGTGATTTGGATTATCCTGATTTGACCGATTGTTCGGGTACTTTTTTGGATAGCGGCGGCGCAAATGGGGATTATTTAAATAATGAAAATTGGGATTTCAGTATTTGTCCTGCCGATTCCAATATGTGTATTATCCTAAATGTGAATATGCACGAAATGGCTGTGGACGGCGATGCACTGACCATATATGACGGACCCGATACCACAGGAGATGTACTCGGGCAGTTTTTCACGTCGGGTGCCAATACCGAATTGCAAAGCCCAAGCGGCTGTGTGACGGTTGCGTTTCAGTCCAATGCTTTTATTACTGCCGGAGGTTGGGATATTAGCTGGCAATGCACCGAAGAAGAATGTACCATTGATACACCGATTATTGTCAATCCTGATGTCATTGACACGGATTTGACGGATGTGATTGCTGCCGACGGGGTCATTATCAGCAATGTATTACTGGATTGCCCCGATGGGGCTTACGGTATTTTTAATACCACAGGCAACTGTAATATAGGCATGGAAAACGGTATCATACTCACCAATGGCTCTGCCGAAGATGCCGAAGGACCGGATTCTGCCGGAGGTACGGCTACCGATTTGTTGGCAAATGGCGATGCAGATTTAGATAGTTTGCTGACAACGACAGGAATTTCCTTTGTTACACAAGATGCCTGTGTTTTAGAGTTTGATGTTTATGCACCTACCGATATGCTCTCCTTCAATTATTCTTTTGGTTCGGAAGAATATCCTGAATTTGCGCCACCAAACAGTAACACATTCAACGATGTATTTGGGTTTTTCATTAGCGGACCTGGTATATCAGGACCATTCAATGGTGCGGAAAATATTGCCCTCATTCCCGATACCACTATCTTTGTTTCCATCAATAATCTGAATGCTGTCACCAATAACCAATATTATGTGGACAACAACGAAGGATTGTGCGTAGAATACGATGCCTTTACCACCGTACTCACCGCAAGTGCCGAAGTGATACCCTGCGAGACCTATCATATCAAACTTGCCATAGCCGATGTAGGTGACGGCGTTTTTGATTCGGGTGTATTCATACAAGCGCAAAGTCTTTCTACCGGAGCAGCTAGTATCTCACCTTCTTATGAGTACAGCCCCGATATTGATGTAGCGATTGAAGGTTGTGCTACCGGATTTTTTACCGTCACCTTGGATGCGGCACAGCCGGATACCACTGTCATTTATCTCAATGTCGGAGGCACAGCTACCAATGGCGATGATTTTGCACAAATACCGGATTCGCTCGTCTTTTTACCCGGCGATACGCTGCTAACTATTCCCGTCAATCCGATTGATGATGGCATAGACGAAGGCGGCGAGCAAGCTATTATTTATCTCATTACTGCCACCGAATGTGGAAATGTTCAAACAGATTCAGCAATTATTGATATACAAGATTTTGCAAATATTTCGATTATACCCGAAAGTCCTTTTATCTCTTGTTCGGGCGGTGAAATTGAACTCGAAGCAAGCGGCGCACTCAATTATGTTTGGTCAAACGGAGATTCTACTGCGCTCATATCGGTCACGCCTACACAAAATACGACCTATACTGTATCCGGTACAGTAGGAAACTGTATGGTGGAAGATAGTATAGAAATTGTTATATCAGAATTAGATGTACAAACGCAAACAGTCGATATTAGCTGTCTGAATAATTTGGGGGCAATCACCGCTACGGTCAATGGCGGTACAGCACCTTTTACTTACAATTGGGATAATGCACCGGACACCTCCGATATTGCAGATTTGATGTCAGGTGCATACAACCTTACTGTTACAGATGCCAATGGCTGTACCGGTTTTGCTATGACACAAATAGATTCTTTGGCGGATTTTTCTATTAATATCGAACAAGATACAAGTGGAACTTGTGCAGCGAGTACCCAAGCTACGGTAGTCATTACAGGGCAACCCACAGGCGATTTTGACATCACCTATGCATGGGATGACGGGCAAAGCACCGCTACCGCTACGGGCTTATCAACAGGACCCCACGAAGTGACGGTCACACTTGCCGACACACTCGGTAATACCTGTATGCAGACCGCTATGGTGACGATTGATGCTGTATCTGCGATTATGCTGACCCTTGTAGCCACACCCGAAGGCTGTGACGGTATAGGAGGTACGATAACTGCACAAATTGACGGTGGCACGCCACCTATTCAGTATAGTATTAATGCTAATGATTTTCAAACGGATAACGTATTTGGCAATCTCGTAGCGGGAATATACACCGTAACCGCGCAAGATGCTGAAGGCTGTGTAGCTACTGCCACCGCCAATGTCGAAAATGCACCCATACCTATACTCACAGCTACTTCAGATGAGACGGAGTGTGGCGGAACAAATGGTGCGATTAGCCTCATGGCTTCGGGCGGAACAGCACCTTATCAATACAGCATCGACGGCTGTACGACCTTCCAAGCCTCACCGGATTTTGCGGATTTACCTACCGCCATATATGATATATGTGTAATAGATGCCAACCAATGCCAAGCCATCAACACCATTAATGTACTGGCATCCGGCGCACCTGTTTTGAATACGGAAAACTCAACAGGTACAACTTGTGGAGAAAATAACGGTACAATCATTATTGAAGCTACAGGTGGTGTTCAAAATTATGAATATAGCATTGATGGTGGAATGACATATCAGAGTGATAATACTTTTTCGGACTTATCAGGTGGAACATATACAGTAGTGGTTACAGATGCAACCGGTTGTTCGACTAGTGAATTAGTTGATGTGGCGGTCTCTACATCACCTTCGATAGACCTTGCCAATGTCTCCAATGCCAATAGCTGCGGTATATCCGACGGCACGATTAATCTCTTCGTAACTGGCGGTACACCTCCGCTGGAATACAGCAATAATGCTGGTGTTAGTTATCAAAGTTCTACCGAATTTGTAGGCTTGGGGGCAGATACTTATACCTTTATCGCCTTGGATGCAGGTGGCTGCTCGGATACCATTACGGTGGATGTTCGTGAACCTGATTCGCCTGTCTTGGATAGTATTTATATAGTCGATCCGCTATGTGGGCAAGATGACGGTATGATAGAAATTCAAGTCAGTTCCGGCAATCCCAATTATGAATATAGTATTGATAATGGTCTAACTTTTCAAGGTTCAAATACTTTTGAAAACCTCTCCGAAGGCGTGTATGATATTGTAGTGGAAGACTTCTTGGGTTGTGTAGCTACTTCAATGGTCACGCTTACACAAACGGGCGAACCTATTATCAATAATTTAGATGTAACACCTGCCACCTGCGGCGACGATAACGGTACGATTAACGTCAATGTTAGCGATGGTGTCATGCCTTATTCGTATAGCATCGACGGTGTGAATTTCCAGACAAGTTCGACTTTCCTCAATCTTCCACCTGCGGCTTATACCGTTACGGTACAAGATGCGGCTGGTTGTACCAATGAATTATTGACCAATCTCACCACAACAGGTTCGCTCATTATTGGAGGTGCTTTAGGTACTAATCCTTCCTCATGCGATATACTCGACGGTGCAATAAATATTTATGCCAATGGCGGTACACCACCTTACGAATTTAGCATTGATAATGGCACGACCTACGCATCCACAGCACTATTTACAGACTTGGATGCAGGTACGTATAATGTCATTGTAAGAGATGCAAATGGTTGTGTTGCCATTAAAACCGTACAATTAGCTACTTACGATGATCCGGAAATTAACGACATTCAAATAGAAAATACAAAATGCGGTGAAGCGGACGGAAGTATCGTCATTTCCGCCACAGGCGGTACACCCAATTACCAATATAGTATCAATGGCGGTACAACTTATCAGGGGGCAAATATCTTTACAGGACTTGAGGGAGGTGTATATGATATTATTGTAGAAGACTTTACAGGCTGTCAGGTCGCTACCCAAGTTGAGATTAACAGCATCGGCGCACCCGCTGTCACCGATTTGATACTCAAAGACCCTGCTTGCGGCGATAAAAACGGAACTATTGTCATCACAGTAACCGGCGGTACAGCGGGTTATGAGTATAGTATTGATGGCGGTATGACTTTCCAAAGTGCTACCGTATTCAATGATTTGGCAGGCGGTACATACAATATCGTGGTCAAAGACGCGCAGGGATGTGAAGGCTACACGCAAGCTACGCTTGTCGATAATGGCGAATTATTAATTGATAATGTTGATTTAAATAATTCATTATGTGATGGTGAAAACGGCGTGATAAGTGTGACCGTAAATGGCGGAACAGCACCTTATATGTATAGTGTCGATAATGGTATGAATTATCAAAGTGGCAATGTATTTTCCGGTCTTCCACCCGGCACGTATAATGTTGTGGTTCAAGATGCGAATGAATGTGCAGACAAAGAAATCATCGAACTCACCTCACCGGGCTTGCCTGTGATTGATACGATTGCGGTCACGCAAGCCAACTGCGGTGCTGCCAACGGCACTATCAGCATTACGGCAAGCGGCGGTACACCCGATTATCAGTACAGCATTGATGGTGGCACGACCTTCCAAGACGCAGGAACTTATACCGGACTTGCCGGAGGAACTTACGAGGTGCTGGTACAAGATGATTTAGGTTGTCAAATCACCCAACAAGCAGAGGTCACACAAACCTCCGCCGCTATACCCCAAATCCTCACTGACGGACCCACCAATTTCTGTTTTTATGATAGCCTGACCCTTGATGCGGGTAGTCAATATGAAATGTATGAATGGTCAACAGGTGAGACCTCGCAAATGATTAGCACCAATACGGGCGGCACCTACTTTGTCACCGCTACCGATGCCGACGGCTGTGTAGGGGTTGGCGAAATTACCCTGTCCGTTACAGCCCCCTTTACCGTCAATGCCGGAGACGATATGACCGTAGGTTTGGCAGAAGATTTTGATTTAGGTGTCGTATCGGGTAGTTCGGATTACATCTATACGTGGTCGGGTGGGGGAGACTCTGCTTCCGGCGAAACCGTGACTTTTACTGCCGATGAAATCGGTACGTTTATCTATACCGTCACTGCCGAGATTGACGGCTGCCAGGTCACCGATGAAGTCACCATTACCGTAGAAGACCGCAGCACTTACGACATCCCAAATGCCTTTTCACCCAATGGCGATGACCTCAACGATGTATTTAGAGTAGTCGCAAGTCAATCGGTACAAATCCTTGATTTTAAGGTCTTTAACCGTTGGGGAGAGTTGGTTTATGACAGCCCCGCCGGAGAGTGGGACGGTACATTCAGAGGAGAACAACAAGTGCAGGATGTGTATGCGTATTATATCATCCTTCAACCGATAAATGGCGAGAGCGTAGAACTGTCGGGCGATGTACTTTTGGTACGATAAAAAATATTGTAGTGCTACAAATGTAATGCTAAAAGTTGAGTGACTTGCCTTGCATTTTGGGGGTTTAGGACAAATCTTTAATTTCAAATTGAACTGGGAGCAATTAAGACCCTGTAATGACTGCTTTAGCTGTCAAGTGAATAACAGGGTGCGATTTGTTTTTGTACCCATATCTCATTTTTAATTTTTATTCAATAATGGACGGCATTGGGTTTGAATTTGGGCTAAAACTCGTCAGACATTTTCAAAAACTACCGATGATATTATATTTACAGACAAAGTTTAAATGTCAGACGAGTTTTAGCCCAAATTCAGAAAAAATACGAATCGCACCCGTATAACGTGAATAACAAGATATATTGCATAAATATTTCATTTTAAATTAATTATAAAATTTAAATAAAAAAATACTTGACAGCTAAAGCAGTCATTACAGAACTCGCATTAATCATTTTTTTACTAA
>CALIZI010000075.1 GCA_938028705.1 uncultured Saprospiraceae bacterium
TAGGATGTATTTTTTTTAATGTAAATTGTAAAATAATAAATTCAAAATATAAAAGTGTCGATAGGATGTATTTTTTTTAATGTAAATTGTAAAATAATAAATTCAAAATATAAAAGTGTCGATAGGATGTATTTTTTTTTAATGTAAATTGTAAAATAATAAATTCAAAATGTAAAAGTGTCGATAGGACGTATTTTTTTTTAATGTAAATTGTAAAATAATAAATTCAAAATATAAAAGTGTCGATAGGACGTATTTTTTTTAATGTAAAATGTAAAATAATAAATTCAAAATATAAAAGTGTCGATAGGATGTATTTTTTTTTAATGTAAAATGTAAAATAACAAATTCAAAATGTAAAAGTGTCGATAGGATGTATTTTTTTTAATGTAAAATGTAAAATAATAAATTCAAAATATAAAAGTGGTCGATAGGATGTATTTTACGTATTTTGAAATAATTTTTTGGTAAAAAATCGTACTTGTTTTAGTAAAGCTAAAGAATGATAAAACGACTTATGCTTTAAATATATTTGATTTCATTGCTGATAATTAGCTTTTAATATATGCAATAATTTAAATTATTTTTTTGATTTATTTATTTTAACCGGACTTTATCAAAAAAAATACACCTGTTTTTATATACTTGAATCATGTAGATTTGTAATCAGATGTACATCTTCCGATATTCAATAAAAACGAGTATGCAGTCTATTATATGATGAGATTTATGCTCGTATTTTTTTGATTTTAAAAAATAAATTAAATAATGAAAAAAATATTTTTTCAACTAATTTTTGCGGCAGTGGTCTCTGCCGGATTAATGCTTACTTTTTCCGCTTGTCAGCAGGAACAAATTATTGATGACCTGTCCACTACCATTACGGACAATTCGGAGGAAACCGATTTTAGATTACCTCCGCTGATTTTAGCAGATGCGATACTTGTTGACGATGGTGGTTGTTGCACGATTCTTAATGAAGAAAGAATGACTAGGGTGACTTTAAACCCTCTAACATGTAGTTTTTATGGTAATAGTTTGTATTATCAATTTTATAATTATGATGATTTTTCGAATCCTATTGTTCTGCAAGCTTCATCTCTCTGTGAACCCGAATTTTGCTTGCCGCCGGGTAATTATGCTTTACTAATTTCACCTAATTCCAATTGTGGATTATCTTATAACGGCACTACTTTTAGTCATAATTGTAAAAATAGTTCACCTGTTTATAATGTCAATGTTTATGACTGTCCCCCGCCAGAGTGTGGAACTCCTGATGTTTCAGCTATAACATGGACATATAATAATGTATCAAAAAGCTTTACTGTATGCGCTGATGCTTATAATGGAGTTTTGCATCAGTTTCGTTATAGATCTAGTGAAATAGGAACAACCCCTACAGGAAATTGGATACACTTTAGTCCTACTACGCAGTCATGCAATACATTTTTTGAATATAAATTTAGTAAATGTTTTTACGATGTTGAATTAAGTATAGATTGTGGTCCGTTTTGGACGGGCTGGACTCAAACCAAAGTTGACTGTGCTTCAATAGGTCCCGGATAACAAATTTAATGCTTGTTTTTTGAAATAACGAGAAAATGTATCTTGCTGGACAATTAGCATAGTTGGCAAGCGTTTTTAAAAATGCCTGTCAACTATGTTTTTATTTCTCAATCTTTTACACTCAATTCTGCCACCTGCAATACATCCAATTCCGGTGCAGATTGGTGAACAAATGCCACGACTTTACATTTATCGACATTCCATTCGGCGGGTAATGTAAAATTAAAACTTTTCGTTGTGCCTGTTCCGACTTCCTGCACTTCAATAGCGTCACCTGCTATATTGCTCAACATGGCGCGAAACACATGTTTGTGTTTATAATCTTCGACTGTGCCCGATAGGTCAATTTGAGCATCTACAATGTCATTTTCGGTAATCAAAACAGACAAACTCAAACCGTCTGTAAGTGTTTCAAGAAAATCTACCGTCACCTCAACATCCAAATCTCTTGTGGTATTATTGAATGAATTGGTGATGCTGACACCCACTTTCGGAGGTATCGCCAACTCGTCGGCAACATATCCTGCCCACGTTGGTGAGAATTGTATATTCGATGCAGTACCAAATGAATTTCGATTAATGGCTGCCGAAGGATAGCCCTCTGCCGGACCAATCAAAGCATCCAATTGCTCACCCTCGTCTGTACTCAAGTCGTATTGACTTTCTGATAAAGGCTCTGCAAAAAATCCGGCATGTAAAGATACGGCAACCAACCTATCGCCATGCGTATTAATCAAATTTTCAATTAATTGCGCTCCTTCCGGGCAATTCACACACTGTACACCCGTAAATTCTTCGATGAGGACATGACGTAAGATTTCTCCTGTCGAGTCTATCGGTGTGGTCGTATTTACACTCGGCGGGTCAATATCGGGAGGGATTTCTTCGCAAGCCGTAAAGGTAAAAAACAGTAGCGCAAACAGGCTTATTTTTTTTATGCTATTGGCAAACATAGATTATAAATTTAATTTAAGTAAGTAGGGAGACGAAACCAAATAATACTTTTAATTCTTGTAATTTGCTTTCAGCAAATTAGTCATTGTACTTGACACTTGAATTTGTACTTCCACTTACTTGTTGGGAAGTTTTGACCAAGATAGTATTTTTCACAGAATTTGTCAAAACACCCAAAATAAAAAACTTATAATACACATCATTTTCTAAGGCTTAAGTCCGCAAGATTTCCTTTTGCCAATTCAAAATCAGAAAAAACGCTGAGTGCCTGCTCAAAAAAAGAAGTGGCTTCCGGGATTTTATTCATGTCTTTAGCCACCACACCCTGAATGTTGAATATGGCAGCTTTGAGTGGTACAACTTGCTTGCGTTTGTCGAAGGTCAGGTTGACTTTTGCCTCTTCGAGTCGGGGATGCTGATGAAGGTTTTGAGCAGTTTGCAGACATTCCTGTAGGCGAGTCATACTGTATTGTATGGTCGATATTTCGTAGAGATGATAAATGTTTTGGGTGAGTGAATAGAGTTTTTCGTAGGCTTGGAGTGCAGCTTTATTATTGTCGAGTGCTTTGTAGGAAAGGGCTTGTATTTTGAGCATGAGGGTATCTTGCGGATAGGAATTGAGTTTTTGTTGGCTGACTTTAATGGCTTGATTATAAGCACGTTGTTGTACGTATAATAAGGCGAGCGAATCCGTCCAGCGTACTTCATCGGGGCTGGTAGCGAGGATGTCGTAAAGGGCTTGGGTGGCTACTTCCGCATCGCCATTTTGCATGGCTTGTTGATAGACTTGCTTTTTGTGTGCAGCAAAATCGGTATTAAATTCGCGCTGCCCACAAGCGAAAAACAGCACGACCGATAAGAAAAACCATACGTAACGTATCATATCCAAAATTTATATTGATTGTTGTACGTTTTTACGGCTTTTGTGATGGATAGTTACGTGTGGCGGGTGGAAAGTTGTTGCAGCAGATTAGTTTTAAGTGTCAGCGTCAGGGCATTGATACTATTAAAATGACGGTCGCTTTTTGCAACACGACCGTCTTATGTGGAACTATTCAATATCCTGTGTCACGCAGAGGCCTGATAATCAATTCTCTGCGAACTTTGCGTTCTCTGCGTGACACACTTCTTCGAATGTTCTCTCTTATGTTTTATAATCGTTTTTTACTTTTCAGGACTTTCTACTCGCGGCAAATTTGGTAATTCAAATTCAGTATCATCTATTTCTATTTGTATGATTTCCTTTGCTGTCATTTCTATATACATATCCTCCATATCTGAAATGGTTTTTAAAGGAATTGCATGTGTTTTGTCTATGCAAAATTTCCAAAATCCGTATTCGTGATGTTTAAAATTATCTGGATCGACGGAGTATTTTTCGTTGAAGTAATATTTGGTGACACCTTCTTCCGAGCGGATTGTCAATAAGTCACATTTCAATCCGGCGATTGTTTTTGCATTTTTTTTAATATTAAAATCTATTAATTTATCAGGATTGGAAGTGGCATCAATCCAAAGTAAATTCTTCATGCCTCCTATTTGACTATAAACTGTATCTTGCCCCAAATATATTTGAGACATCTTCATCATCCCATTCATTTCACTTTTATATTTATCACCTTTGATGGTATAAACCTGTTTGTCACCTAAAAACATCTTCGTTTGTTTTTTTGTCATTTCTCCGGTTTTATCTTTAATCTTCAAATCATAAATAATCTTACCTTCAAAGCCTGTTGGTTCGTCCGTTTGTATATTTAACGATTTGGGGTGTTGCTTCCGGTTCTACCAATTCTATCCTTGTAATTTCTATTGCCTTTCCTTTTTCTTTATCAATATCCATGAGGGATACTCGTTTGGTTTCAATGCTTATAGGGATGCCCGGATAATAGTAGTATTCGTACCGATTATGGTCTCTGATTTCAAATTGGGCAATTTTCATGGCTTCCTCCATGTCCTTATCGTCGAGGTTCATTTGTTTGAATAAAGTTGTCAATAAGTTCTTGGTATCCTCCGGATTCAAATCCATTTCTTGCGTAAAGATACAACGTGCCTCTTCAATATCAACCTCCTGAAAATACACCTTAGTATTTCCTCTGATGGGGTCTCCGCCAAACATATTGGGAAGTTCCTCTTCGTAAGTGATAGTGTCGGCAGGAGAAAACTCAACCCCAAACGGAAAATGGAAGTAATTAAGCTCCTTAAAAAGGAATTGCTCAATGCCCTCTCTCGTTTCATACATATTTATTACAGGCTGCATGGCTTGGGTTAAATCTTTCTTACTGATTTCTTCGTCTATTGCAAGGAGGTCTATCATATTTGTAAACAACTCCTTCATCATAGCCGATATTTCTTGCCAATTTTCAATGCCTGTAAAATCGCCTACTTCGCTTGTCGTATAAATAACTTCCGTCATGTCATATTTTGACAAGGCACTTAGCAGTTTTGCCGGAATATTCAATCCTGCCAAGTCGGTCTTATGACTCCATTTAATTTTGTAACTTGTTTCCATAGAGTCAATCACTTCAAAATTCACGATGTAGGACGAAGAATCGTTTTTCGTCAAATTATCTTCGGTCCATCGTTGCTTGATTTTCGTGACTTTAAAATCATACGAATCTCCTGCTGACCAATATGAAATAAAAGGAATTTTGGTAGTATCTGCCTGACCAAAGCAAGCAAGGCAGCTAAAAATAATGAGTAATGTAGTTAGTTTGATTTTCATTTTTGATGTTATTAAAATTTAAAAATACTTCGGAAAAGATTTTCTAATAAGTAAAATACGAAAGAAATCTATTTGAAGTTATTACGGCGCAAAAATAAGCCATATATTTAACCTAAGCAAAAAAACGATTAAAAATTTACACAAAATGAAATGGTTGAATAAAAAGACGGGTAGGAAACATTTGTATCAAGATTGGTTTTGGGTGTCGGCGTGGACTAGGCTTGATACGGTAAGATTAGTCGTGTTTTATTGTCTGTTTCCGTGTGGTTTTACACCATGTTTTGCTTCGTAAGCGTCAATGTATTCCTTTTCGAGTTTTCGTGCCGCTTCTCTTCCTTCAATGTTTTGAATGAGAACAGTGGCATAGTA
Source organism: uncultured Saprospiraceae bacterium (assembly GCA_938028705.1). Lineage (GTDB taxonomy): Bacteria > Bacteroidota > Bacteroidia > Chitinophagales > Saprospiraceae > JAHDEO01. The sequence continues at coordinate 5,612 of CALIZI010000075.1, forward strand.
TCGCTCCCAACCTGTCGCCAAATTCAAGATAACCAATTGATTACGAATGCGTCCGGAAAGCCCGTCTTTATCAATCGAATTATCGCTAATGCCGTATTTGAAAACGGTGTCTTCCTGTTTATCTCTGATTTCGTAGAGATGTTGTGGACGATTGCTTTGATTAGAATTTCCGTGTGGTGTCATCTGGGTTTATTCGATATTCCAACCGGATTTATTACTAAAAGTTTCATAGCTGATCACCGGAGCGTATTGCATTGATGTGTTAGTTTGTTTTTCGTAAGCATTTGAGGCAATATAAAGCAGAGATTCAAAATCAATATCTTTTGGCATTTGCGTGGCATCTGAAAGGACTTTTTCGTAAAAATTTTTACCATTCGCCACTACACAACAACGCTCGTACAGGAATACATCAGAAGAAAAATACTTGTTTGGTTGCCAACGATTTACACCACAATTTTCAGCATGAATTTGTGTATCTAACCGATACAATTTTTCGGCAAGTTTATCTTGAAATTGATAAATGAATGCAACTGGTAATTTCGACAAATAATCAACCACAGGAGCAATGACAGCTTCATCATCACCCGTTTTTTCCCAATCCAAAAGCGCGATAATTTTCCAAAATTCACTTTCTGACAATACCTCTTTTTCATGCTCGGAACGGACACGAATTTCGAGTTCGGCACTGCCGTACTTTTCCTTCAAATCGTGAATGACTTGCTGGTTCAGGTCGGCAGTATTGATTTTTATGACTGTGTTCATTACTCCAAATTTACGGGAAAATCAGCTGATTTTCAAGATACATCAAAAAACCGCATGAAAAGACGATTGGTTTTGAGCTTTGGTGTAGGGGCGAGCTTGACTCTTTATGATTTTACAAACGCCTTGATGTGTCGGCTTTCATCTTCCTGCGTTTCAAAATGAAGTCGTACTATATCTTCCGGTAGCCAATCTTCCACCAATTCCGCCCATTCTACAAAACAATAATTATCATCGTACAAATAACCTTCAATGTTAATATCAAGGGCTTCTTCGGGTGTCCGCAAGCGATACAAATCTATGTGACTGATAAAACCGCCTTCGCTTCTAAGGTATTCATTGACAATAGAATAGGTAGGGCTACTGACGTTATCTTCAGTACCCAATTCGCGGCAGATAGCTTTGGTAAAAGTCGTTTTGCCTGTTCCTATTTCGCCATATAAAGCAAATTTTTTTTTATCCAAAAAAACAGACAATACTTCTTTTGCCACTTGTTGCAGCCCGTTTATGTCATTATTATTTATGTGAAAATTATGAACCATGATTGATAGTTCATAGTTGATGGTTCATAGTTCATAGACCAACGTGAGAATACAAATAGCAATATCATTATCGCATTGGTCTATGAACTATGAACCATCAACTATGAACCAAAAACTATTTTATCAAAGTAATAGCACCTGATTTTCTTCGATTTTCGCCATTGCATTTGTAGCGAAGTTGATAGACATAGATACCTGCATTGAGGCTTGCACCGCTATGGGTGCCGTCCCATTGGGAGAATTGGTCGGTGGCACTGAATACGCGCCCACCCCAACGACTATAAATATCGAAACTCACAAAATCGTAGATAGCCAGCGGGTTGCTGATGCGGTAATTGTCGTTGAGTCCGTCGCCATTGGGGGAGAAGGCTTTGGGGAGGAAAATGTTGTCGCAATCCAAATCTTCGGGGTTAATCACATTTACAGTTACGCGGTCTATGGTGGCGCATCCTTCGTCGTCGGTCATAACGAGGGTGTAGGTGATGCTATCTTGGGGTGTGAGGACTGGGTTGGCGATATTCGGGTCGCTGACACCGGTTGTAGGACTCCAATTGAAAGACGTAGCGCAAGTGGGTGTAAGATAAGTTTGAATGGTATCGCCTTGAAAAAGAATCGTATCGCGGGTAGCAATTTGGTCGCTTGGCAGATACATTCCGCTGATTTGGAGGGGCGTAAGTGCTTCATTATAGACTGCCAATTCGTCAATCAAACCATGAAAACGACTGGTGCCGCTACCTATGCAAGGGCTATTGGAAAGCGCGAGTCGTGTGCTGTTGTTGATATTAATGATCTCATCACTAATGACTTCAATAGCGAGTTCGCCGTCCACATAAGCATTGATGATTCTATCACGTCGCGTGATGACGATGTGTTGCCAACAGCGTTCACCGTCCAGCGGAATCGTCATGTCGATGCGCTGTGCAGCGTCCTGTTCGAGTTCGCCGTATATATTATTTTGCTGTGACTGAAGGCGCAGGTCAAGTCCAATATTGTCATTGCACCCTCCCCGCTTGGAGAGTATGCTGGAACGCGGTGCATTGCCATAATTTTTGATATAAAAACTGACCGTAATATCTTCGTCATCAAAATAGGTATTGACCAAATCTGATGTACCCCCAAATATCACATAATCGTCCACACCATCAAACTCAAGTGCGCTGCCGCTTACTCCGCAATTACAATCGGGCATACCAAACAGTTCACCATCCGAGCCATTGCCTGTATCGTCGGTAGCATCACAATTATCAAATGAATAATAGGCTTTCAGCGCAATCGTAGGCGTACCCGGAGGCGTTTGGGCGAAGCCCGAAAAAGGAATTAATACAATTAAAAAAAATAATATTCTAAATTTCATAAAGAAAGTAGCGAGTGGTGAGTAGTGAGTAGTGAGTGTCGAGAGCGATAGAAAAACTCGCTACTCAATACTCACTACTCCTACCTCGTTGTCATTTTAATAATAGGTACAATCATTTCTTCCAATGAAATACCACCATGTTGAAACGTGTCTTTATAATAATTATTGTAGTGATTATAATTGTTGGGATATAGGAAAAATTTGTCTTCTTTGGCAAAAATAAAGGTCGAACTGACATTGGGCGTTGGTAGTCCGGCTTTTTTCGGGTCGCGGATGTCGAGTACATCTTTGCGGTCGTATTGCAGGTTTCTGCCGACTTTATAGCGGAGATTGGTGGTTGTTTCGCGGTCTCCGATGACTTTGGAAGGTTGGCGGACCCGTATGGTGCCGTGGTCGGTGGTGATGATAAGCCGGATGTCTTTGTCGGCGATTCGCTGGAGAGCTTGCCACAAAAACGAGTTCTCAAACCACGAGCGCGTGAGGGAGCGATAGGCTTTTTCGTCGCCTGCAAGTTCTTTCAAAACCTCCATTTCGGTGCGTGCGTGGGAGAGCATGTCAATAAAATTATAAACGATTACCGTCAGGTCATTATTGATGAAATTTTGAATATTGTCAATGAGGTGTTTACCGTTGGCGGCATTGGTGATTTTGGTGTAATTCATGCTGACGGGCTTGCGAAAAGTACGCCGAATCAACTCGGATAGGAGTTTTTCTTCGTGCATGTTTTTACCGCCTTGTTCGTTGTCGTTGAGCCACATTTCGGGGTAGTGGGCTTGTATGTCGGCGGGCATCAAGCCGGAGAAAATGGCATTGCGACTGTACTGTGTGGAGGTTGGCAGAATGCTGTAAAAGTAATCTTCTTCTTCGGTTTTGAAAAATTCCTGCATCAAGGGTTCAATGGTTTTCCACTGGTCAAGACGCAGATTATCTAAGAGCAGCATGATGGTAGGGCGTTCATTACTGATGTCAGGGAAGATATGTTTTCGCATCAGATTGTGCGACAGGGTAGGGGCATTTTCGTTGTCAGGATCCATCCAATCCATGTAATTTTTAATCACATAGCGGGAAAATTCGCTGTTGGCTTCGCTTTTTTGTGAAGATAATATTTCGGACATTTCAGAGGTGTTTGCCTCGTCAAGTTTGATTTCCCAATTGATGATTTTACGATAAATATCCGCCCACTCCTGATGTTTGAGTCCGCTGTTGATTTCCATAAAGATTTGCCGAAAATCTTGCTGGTAGCCCGATTCGGTTTTTTCGCGTACCAAATCTTTTGATTCAATAATTTTTTTGAGGGTCAGTAATATCTGATTCGGATTGACGGGCTTAATGAGGTAGTCGGCTATCTGTGCGCCAATGGCTTCCTCCATGATGTTTTCCGCTTCATTTTTGGTAATCATCACAATGGGCGTGAGGGTATCATGCTCGCGTATGGATTCAAGGGTTTCAAGCCCCGTCATGCCCGGCATACTTTCATCCAAAAAGATAACGTCTATATCGTTATTTTCTTTCAGATGTTCGTTAGCATCATAGCCATTCGTAAATGTCACGACCTCGTAGTCCTTTTTCTCCAAAAACATCACTTGCGGTTTTAGCAAGTCTATTTCATCATCTGCCCAAAGTATTTTTATCATATTTTATGTGTTGTTGTGTTGTTGTGCTTCGTGTTGTCGTGTACTGAATGTACATCTGAAAACCCGTAACCCACAACCCGAATATTTTTGATTGGTTCTCTGAACGGGGAATTTAACATATTTCTTGTTTTATTTTGGGGTTTTAAGGAATCTTTAAGGGGATTACAGTTTCAATTTCAATACTCTACTCTTGGGTCCTATTTCTACTCCATGTAAATTTGAAATGTCCACAACAGCTCCATATTTAATGAATACATCATAAAATACATTATAATTATCTCCCCAATAAATCATACAACAGGACATAGGCGCACCTTTGCCGACATCTTGACCATTTTCGAGAAATTTGAGTCGGGTATCGTACAAAAAACATATCGCGTTTGCTTGTCCGTAAACACTTTGTTTCCAATGTCCTGTATTCGTCGCTACGGGTACTAAGGCAATGATTTCGTTACCGTATTCTTTTCGGGTCAATGCACATTTTGCTAACCAATTTTTGATTGTCGTACCTCGCTGGCGGTCAGAGCCATAAGGTGGATTAACATAGATAGTTGCAAAATCCCATCGTTCTTTAAGTCCGTCATTTTCAGGGAGTTGAAGTTCTGTCTCTGCATTTACAATTGAGTATTCATTTGAACAAGGGTCTAATTCAATCGTACCGCCAAATACTGCTTTGACGGCTTCTACGTATTTTACGGGTGTTCCCCATGTCAGGCTTTTTGAATTTACGGTTCTTCCTGCACTCATAATATTTCTTTCCAATTTTTAGACCTTAATTCGGTCAATTCGCTTTTTAATTCATCAATAGATTTTCCTTCGGGTGCAATAATATTGAACCACTTTTCTATCTCATTAATTCGAGTCGAAAAATACTTTATAAGCACTAAATCTGCCTTAAAATCCATTTTGACTTTTGTAAAAACATTCTTCTTTTTTGTGGCTGAATAGCTTTTTTGAAATGCTTGTTGCACCTTTTTATTTTCTCCTTTCGGATTGAGAATTAAATCATCAATGAATTGTGCCAAACCCGTATCCGTTAGGAAAATCAACCAATCATAAGATTGTGATAACACCTTCATTTCCTTATTCTGGTTTTCTGCCGTAAACCAATTCCCATGATTACTGACTACGCCAACTGTTAGGATAAATTTTTTGAGTAAATCACTATCATTCGAGTATATTATTTCTTCCATTAACTCCACATAGGGCTTGATAATTGGTTGATTATCTGACGTATAAATGATACCGTATTTCTCGTTTTTATCTGTCCTGATTTTTTGGAGGGAAGACGCAGTACGCGCTACATAAGCACCCTGTTTCGCTTTTTCTATGGTTTGAGGTCCTTTTTTCATGCCTTCCTCCACACCTACTCTTTTACATTCAAAAAAGGCATAAGGATTTTTGTGTTGTTCAAAAATATCAATTTGGAAATTCGCATCATCCGACGAATCAATACTTGAAATGAGATATGAATTTTCCGAAATTCCAATAGTACAGCCATTTCGTAAGATATTGTATTTATCCAATAAAGTATTGTTTTTGCGCTCAAATTTATCGGTATAATTTTCATTCCCAATCTCTCTAAATATTTTGCTGGCTGTCAATGAATTACCGTCATTTGGTAGTAAAATTCGCTGTGCTTGATTTATCGGATGCAAGGAGTATTCAACATTGTGTGATATTTCTTCATTTCCATACTCTACTAACTTTCTTTCAATGGAAACAGATTGATTAAATCCCCATGTTTTCAAGAGATAAAACGTGATAATTTCCACCATTGTTCCCAATGCTCTTCCCGCAGCTTTTTTCTTATCTTTGGTGTAATGAAAAACCTGCTCGCCAAGTGCATTTTGTAATTTATCAACTGATTCGTAAGCCATGTTTCATTTGTTTATTTTTTGGGCTCTACGGTGAAAAGTATGGGTAAGCGTAAAGTCCGGCTATCAAAGCTATAAGGTTTTCGGAAACCTTATAGCTTTTAGGTCAATTCCGAAGTTAAATATGAAAGAGAATTTCACCGCCCCACACTTTTTACCGTAGTG
>CALIZI010000076.1 GCA_938028705.1 uncultured Saprospiraceae bacterium
TGCACGCGGAGAGCGCAGAGAACGCAGAGTATTGATTATCAGACCTCTGCGTTCTCTGCGAACTCTGCGTGAAATAGAATTTACAAGAATTATGAAAGAACTATTTTTGAAAATACCCTCTAATTCCTTAGAATCAGGAAAATTCGTTGGTCATCTTTGGTGGTGTGAGCATCCAATCTGGGTTTTGGAAGAATAAAACAGGTATTTCCATGCGATTTAGTGTGACAGGATCTATCTGCATGCTTGTTTTGTGGAAATCGTTTTTAGGATTAAATTTGAATACAGCTTCTTTCAAGGCATGATAGTGTTTTTTATTGGGTTTATGGCTGTGGTTAATTTGATATGTATTTTCATTAAAGCAAGCTACGCCAACCGGAAAAATCTCAACATTTGCAAGCGAGGAAAAGTAAGGGTGGCTGGATAAGTATAGCGTAAGTGTGACTAATGAACAAGTGAATTTTCCTTTTAACCCTTCAATATTCCCCTTTGATAAGCCCGATTTTAGTTCAATCATATAAGCATACAATTTGTTCCCATTTAGATGTAAAATTGTAAGCTCAACGGTACTATTCTGACTCCTCAAACATTCAATATCCTAAATTTCTGACCTAAAAATCCATACATCTTTGATAGGAAGGTTAATCACATCGACTTTTGTTAGAGTTATTTTTCCTTCTGTCTTTGATTCAGATATACTGCACCTATTATCATATACTTTTTTAAGTACGTCTTTATACTCAATGCCATTGGCAATACTTTTACTAAGTTGGGATACTAACATTGGTTTTTGCTTCTAATATCAAGCTGCTTAATGCTTCACTTGTACTTTTAACTTTATAAATTTCTTTGTCAAAATCTCTGAATAGTGTACCGTATTCGCCTATTTCATACTCTCTGATTTCATTGCCATTAAAAAAGTAAATACCAACATCTTCTTTCTTTAATGGAATGTCTTTAATTTTCAATTTTTTGACTGTATTATCATATTCTTCTGTGCTTAACTTTTCTTTCAACGTACCTAACATGATGTAATTGTTCAGTGCTTCAGTGAAAAGCGGTGTATGATTCACGACCAATAGTTTATTATCATTTTTATTGGCAAAATCCAATAGAATTTCGAGTAATTTTAATTGACTTTTAGGGTGTAGGTTTTCTTCTGGCTCATCAATAATTAGGAAATTTGATTTTTCTTTCACCCAGTATTTAAAGTACAAATAAAGTGTAGTTAATTGATTGGCAGAGGATGAAGCAAGATACATATCCAATATATTGCCATCTTCTATTTCTAATAGAAATTCCTTATTAGCGATTCCTTCCACACGTCTGATGACGAGTTTGCCGCCCATCAATTTTTCTAAAGCCCCGATATAATCTGCATAATCAGAACTTACTTCCACTTCTCCGTTGAGGTCGTAAATTTTATTGCTTAGATTATCCACAGGCTCGGTGTACAAACTTCTGGTTGACCTTTGTTCGCGCTTTAATAAAAAACGAATTTTCTCTATATTGCCATCTTTACTTTGATTTATAATGTCCGCCAAATTTCCTGAAGTTAATTCTCTTCTTTCTTTTTCTGTTTTAAAAATATATTGATAAAAGGTAGGATAAAACAGTCTTGAAGCGGGCAGATAGAAACTATCCTCTTGAAATATATCGAATAATTGAAATAAGAGTTGGTGAGCAAAGGCTTTCTGATTAGCTTCTATAAAAGTAGGGAGGTTCATGCCAAAACCTTTAATTATTTTTTCGGGAAATTCGCTCACCTCAAATCTAACTTCTAATGAATTATCAGGTTTAATCAGTCGAATGGTATCATACTCTTTGATGCCCCCCTGATATTTAATCTTTTCTTTCTTTTTAATTATTTCAATATCAGGTATTTGTATTTCAATCTCCGCATTCTTTAGTAAATGATGATTTTTTTGCATATTAAATGTTTTTGGGATAATTTCCTCTGTAAGAATTTCATTTAGTGCCGTTCCAAATTTCTTTAGAATCGTATTTGTAATTTTAAATTTATTATTGGAGATTTTCACCAAACCTTCTTCAGGTAATTTATCAACAAGACCATATAAAAAAGATTGAGTGTTCAAAGCATACATCAACTGCGAAATATACGTCTTGCCTGTATTATTATACCCAACAAAGACATATACTTTTTTAGATAAATCTATCTCACCCTCTTTTATCGGACCAAAATTTTTTATGCTTAATTTCATATAATTTTCGTCTGTTTTTCGACTTATAAAATGCTCAATTGTCTGGCATTACATTTTAATTTAGACTTGTAGCGATTTTTCTGAAATTAAAATGATACACAAACTTAATTAAACCTTATAACATCAACAAACAAATTGCTCAGGAAGTTTATTGAGTATGGGATTACAGGTCTAAGAATCAAGCGCAAGCGCCTGAATATCACATCAACCTCAAAGGCGAGTTCAGATATTTTATGGTGAGTAAGAAGAATCGCTAGAACGTTCAAAAAATAAACGCGATATTTGCAGGTAGAATTTTTGAACTGATTTATGAATTTAAAAGAAGAAATACTATACGAACACAGCAAAGCACAAGCTACCCGACTCGCCGCATATATTGGTGATGATGTAGAAAAATTTGCAGAACTGATGGACTTGGTATTGGGTGAAGATGAGAAATTGAGCCAGCGTGCTGCATGGGTGATGAGTCATTGTGCCGATACTGTGCCTAAATTGATAGTGCCACATATTGGGGCTATGATGACGGTTTTTGAGACCACTCCGCATGTAGCGGTCAGGCGAAATATTACACGGGTATTACAGTTGGTGGATATTCCCGAAATTCATCAGGGCAAGTTGGTCAATATCTGTTTTGATGTACTCCTCAACCCCAAAGCTGCGAATGCCGTAAGGGTTTTTTCCATGTCTATTTTATATAATATCACCCTCCAACAACCCGAACTCCGCGACGAACTCCGCATCGTTATCGAAGATATGCTGCCACACGGAACACCCGCCATTAAAAGCCGGGGAAAACGGATTTTGAAAGCGATGAATAAAAGGAAATAGCTCAAATGAGAAATCCCAAAAAACAAATACCAAATTCCAACTCGGACGTGCTTTACGCGATATTTTTGAAATTTGGTATTTGAAAATTGGAACTTTCTAAGGTTTGTGATACTATCCAGCCGCTGGAGTCAAAGGTGTCAACCAATAAACAAGTCCTGCAACAAGTGCAATAGCCAGTACCCAATAAGCGACACCAGTCAAAATCCAGCCTAAGTCTTTTTTCTCAAAAAGTCCTTTGCTAACCAATACAGGTGCAACGTATAGCAACCCATTCATAAGTCCGTGAAACCCTCCATGCACAAACTGATGCATACCCTCCTCCGGATGTACATACCTTGAGAAGGCGTAGGCGATGACTCCTGCCATCAAAAGTGCGCCAATCATAGACACCGGATTAAACTCTTTCATATCCTCCTCTGTCAATCCTGCACCCCGCGCCCAACTTTTTCCAAGTACTGCCGGATGATACCAAACGAAGCCCAATGCCATAACTGCCAAGGCTCCTGCGATAATTGCTACATAACTCATAATTCGTAATTTTTTAGATGAAAATTAAATAGTGTTTTGAATCGCTAATTTAAAATGTTTTTTGGTTTTATTAAAAATATTTATAATAAAATTAGGGAAAATACTATCAAAACTCGCCTTGCATTTTTGGAAATGCAAGGCGAGTTTTAGGGTAAGGCTGGATATTTGAGGTATTTATTCGTAACTTGAATTTTATTTTTTACTTTTATCCAATCAATGATAAAATTATGCAGACAATCACAGTAGATATTATCAATGAAAAAGCACTGAATCTGTTGAAAGATTTGGAGATGCTCCAACTCATTCGCTTACGCGAAAACGGAGAAGAACAAATTCAAAGCGTCAACTGGCAGAAATACAAAGGAGCAATGTCAAAACAACCTATCGAAGACATTGAACTGCAAATCAATGAATTACGCAACTCATGGGAATGAAATATTTGTGGGACACCAATACGGCAATTTATTTTTTGCAGCAGCAACTTCCTCCAAATGCCGAAGCCTTTATAGACAGTACTTTGGATGAAGCCGCACCCACCATTTCGGTTATTACTGAAATCGAACTTTTATGTTGGAAAAATGCCAGCCAAAAAGACTTAGAGGTACTACACAGTTTTATCTCGGATGCCATTATATTTAATCTCGAAAATCCTATCAAATTCAAAACCGCCGACATCCGAAAAGCCCATAAAATCAAACTTCCCGATGCCATTATTGCCGCTACCGCGCTCACCCACAATCTGATTTTGCTGACCAGAAATACCAAAGATTTTATAAATATCATTCCAGCAGCGCAACTCATTAATCCGTTTGAGCAGTAGATTTACAGGATCACGTCATATCTTACATTTTATCAAACTCCGAAAAATGAATAGTCGTTTGGATAATTTGGATATATGACTTATTTTCACGGTGTTATAGCTTCAGAGAGCATTTCTCTGCATATTTTTAGTTCTCAATGAAATATTCACATATCGAAAATTTCACTTTAACAATCTTTTTGAATTATGAAAGAAAAAATTTTAGATCTGATTAGAAGTGGAAAATACAGGAAAAGCATTTACAACATTAATAGAAGGTTTGTCACAAATTGATAATAGTAATTTAACCTCTGAAGTTACTCTCCTAAACGCACGTTACTCAAGTGTAAAAAAAGCACAAAGAAAGGGAACCATAGCCTTTGAGGAAGCAAATCATCATATTAACCAAGTGAACCAAGGATTATTAGAATTGGTAATCTCGGAAAGCTTTAATATGAAAAATATAATTACTCATACTATTGGCGATCAACTAAGAGGAAATGAGAAGATCGAATCTTATTTAATCAATCTAATAGGTGAAACCGAATTTGAAGGAAAAAATGGAGAATGGCACTTTTTTTATGCTGGAATATATATCATAATACTGACTGATGAATATCATAACAGAATGAGAATAATTTCTCCTATTCTTGATAAAGCTAATTTAGAAAATCTTAAAAAGAAATTTATACTAAAATTAATGGCAGCCAATTTCTCATCAGCTTTAGATGCAAAATATGCTTTATGGAAAAAAGGATTATGGGGATGTTTTGTTCATCCAATAGATTCGTTATCGCAAAATCATTTTAATAGTGGGGTATTGCAAGTCGCAAACTTATCAATTAATTATGGTCAGACATATTCAAGCACTAACTTAATGTTTAATCTATAATGCGAATAACGGGTTAAAATAAAACGATTATTGATAATCAATGGGTTGTGATTTTAAAAAATCTAAATCTTCTGTTTTTTACTCATAAATACCTGATAACCATTATCGAAATTGAACCAATTATTCGCATCTATAAATATAGTGATACGAAGTATATCTCAAATAAAAAAGAAAATAATCAGAATTGAAGGTTAATTCTCACCCCAACAAAAACTCCAAATCCTCCCGTTCAAACTTCAGCTTATCATTATTCTCAATAATATCTTCGGCGAGTTTGGTTTTACGTTGTTGAAGTTTTAGGATTTTCTCTTCGATGCTATCTTTGGTGATAAATTTCATGGCGATAACATTGCGGGTCTGTCCGATGCGGTGGGCGCGGGCGATGGCTTGTTGTTCGGCGGCAGGATTCCACCAGGGGTCGGCGATGAATACGTAATCGGCTTGCGTCAGATTGAGTCCTGTACCGCCGGCTTTGAGCGAGATAAGGAAAAAATGAATGTCTTCGCGTTCCTTAAATTGCTTGATTTGTGCTTCGCGTTTATCGGAAGTCATATCGCCGGTGAGTATGGCGTGTCCCCACTTATTTTTCTCAAATTCTTTTTTGAAAAAATGCAGATAACTCACAAATTGCGAAAAGATAAGCACCTTATGTCCACCCTTTCTGATGACATCCAGATTGTGCAAAATATCATTAAACTTACCCGAATCTTTCGTATAATCTTCAAGGTATAAACCCGGATGATTCGCAATTTGTCGCAAGCGAAGCAAGGTTTTCAGCACCACCATATTGAATTTCGTATTGCCCTGTTCGATATTTTCTAAAATAAAATTTCGGGCAGCCGATTTCTCTTTTTCGTAGGCTTTTTTCTGCGGCGCGGTCATTTCACTATAAAATATTTTCTGCGTCAATTCCGGCAAATCCTTCGCCACCGATTCCTTCGTCCGACGCAACAAATACGGCGCAATTAATCGCCTCAAACGCTCCTGTTTTTCCTCGTTTTGCAACTTTTCTATGGGTCGTAAAAATTCTTTTTTAAAGAAAGGAAAAGTACCCAACAATTCAGGATTAATAAACTGCATTTGCGACCACAAATCCGACAAAGAGTTTTCAATCGGCGTACCACTCAAGGAGATTTTATGATTCGCCTCCAAGTCGCTCACTGCGCCAAATATCTTCGACTCTCGATTCTTAATTTGCTGACTTTCATCGAGTACAATATATTCAAAATTAATATTTTTTAACATCTCGACATCCTTCAATGCTGTATGATAGGTCGTCAGCACCACATCAAAACCCACCAATTTTGCCGATGATTTATAACGTTTCGGACCAACATGCCCGTACACCGTCAGGCTCGGCGCAAACTGATTGATCTCACTTTTCCAATTAAAAACTAAAGAAGCAGGCAGGATAATCAGCGCATTGAGTGGCGTACTCGAACCATTTGAAGGAAGCACATCAAACAACGTGGCTTGCACCGCTTGTTTGATAACTTTTCGGGATTTATTTGCTTTCTCTTTTTCGGATTTTGCAAATAATAAAACCGCTATCGTTTGCAGCGTTTTACCCAAACCCATATCGTCAGCAAGACAAGCCCCTAAGTCATTTTTGTATAGGTGAATCAGCCATTTTACGCCTTCCAATTGATAAGGTCGCAGGGTGGCTTTGAGCGTATCGGGCTGTTGGTATCGGATGCGTTTGTAATTACCGGAAAGGGCGGTTTTTGATTTTTTATCTTGCTGTTCGAGGTCAAGATTTTTGAGGACGGAAAAGCGGCTTTTCATCACACGCACGCTTTCGTTTTCGAGTTCGCCCATGCGGAAAATTTCCTCATATTTTGCCATCCATTCTTCCGGTATCAGGAAAAAACGCCCATCGGGAAGCGGATAAAAGCGATTGCCCGAACCAATATAAGACGCGAGTTTGATAAAGGGAAATGTAAACTCTCCAACTATTATATCGCCATACAAATCAAACCAATCGCGCTCCTTTTTCAAATTTAATTCGATACGTGGGATGTGCAAAGCAATACGGTTTTCACCTATCATCGGGTCAACGACCTTAAAGCCAAGTCCTTGAAAATCAGGCGTTTTTTCGACCAACCATTGCGTTATTTTATCTGAATTAATCTCGCCTTCGATGTCGGTAGGCACAAATAGTCCGTATTGCCTTTCCAAAGAAAGGTTGGGCAATTTATCCAAAAAGTGTTGCTCGACTTGGGTATCACGACGATGCTGATAGATGACGATATTATCGTTTTCATCAAATTCAAGACGGGTTTTCTGTTGGGTACTTTCCGTAAAATTAAATCGCAATTTATCATATACAAAGGTTATGGTCAAGCCGTAGGTCTTTTCCATAATATTTTCCGAAAAAGTTACTTCACAAAAAGACAAAATATCATTTGTATTAACTTTAAATCCTTCTGCTTCAATATCTGCTTTTGCCGCCACACGCAAGATAAATTTCTGAAAATACTCCTTCACATAATGTTCGGGAATACGGACTTCGTCTTTTTTTATGAAGGGTTTGACCATATTGCCATTGATAGCTGACAGGTTATGCAGTACGCGGTCAGCAACTATCCACGCAGGCTTGTTGGAGAGTACAGTGATGTCGCGCTGTTGGACACGCCAAGGGGTACGATTGCTAAAAAAACTTAATTTGTAAGATACGCCTGTATCGGTGCGTTTGAAAAATAATTTGGGTTTGAGCATATACTCTGCCGCCTTGATTTGCTTGGCAGGAATGTAATCTTTGCGGCTTGTTTCGAGCGAAAGGAGGAATTTATTTTGGTGTATAATTTGTAAAAATTCGTCGAGTTTTCGATGGATATATTTTATAATATTTGTCTTAACTTCCTTATTTTCAATGAGTTTGGTGATAGCTTTGCGGCGTTTCCCTTTGGTGTTGTATTTGTCTTCAATGGCTTTTATTTGCAATGTATCAATGATGTCAAAAAGTGCCTTGCGCTCCGCAGTCAACTCCAAACCGTAGTCTTCTACCGTTTGTGCATGTACCTTGTGTGCCACGTAGGTCATCATGCCTTTTTCATTGCAATTGACAACAAAAGCAGAGGGCAAATAGCCCAATTCCTCGTACTCCGTCAGGTCGTAAATGATGTTATAGTTGCTCAATGTGTGTATTTTTGTGTTGTGTAAACTGACTGGACTTTGGACATTAGGTAATTAGGTAATTAGGTAATTAGGTAATCCCGATAACTATCGGGACATTATCAACAACTTATCCTGATTTGCATTTCACCTTGAATTATTTTTATTGCAATTTTTATTTTACTGATAAACAGCGAATTATGTCTTCGTTAGCCTAATTACCTAATTTCCCAGTTCCCTAATGTCCAAAGTTCAGTAAACTGAATCAAAGAGCAAATATAACATCTATAATGCTTTATGGTAAGAGAACAGGAAAAAAATATTTACGCTCATCTGTATTATAAGGTGAAAATCGTTATTGTAATGTAAAATGTAAAATAATAAATGTAAAATGTAAAAGTGTATAACGTGAATATTTTTTATAAAAAACTAATTTACAATAATTTATAAATAAAATAATTTTACATTTAAATGATATTTTCATATTTTGTACTTTTCACCTTTTAATATAGATGAGCGAATATTTATCTGATGTTATTGTACACCGGGAGCAATATTCAACTATCCACATATTTAGCGATGGGGTGAAAAACGAATATGGGTACGTGACCCCGATAACTATACGGGGATAAGGCACGGACTTCGTATCGTCAGGTGTGAAATACGGTAGAGGGTATCTTGCGAGAAGGTCAGGCAAGAGCATTTTTAAAATAAAAAAAAGACCTCGTTATGGACAAGTTTATCTAAACCATAAAAGTAGTTGACACTTTTGGAATCTGATTTTAAAAATCAAAACAAAATTAATACCGTATGAAGTGTCAACCAATCAGATAAACTTATCTCGTTATGTGAGTATAAAGTCGGATAAGAACAAGATTTAAAAATTAAATCTTCTCCTGCCATTGACCTCAAAATGAAGCACTCCGGTCTGTCGCAGGTAAATCATCAGTGCAATAAAGGCTACAAAAATGAGGATGACAAAAGCAATTTTGAACCAAGACAAGGGTTTTTTGCCGTTCACTTTTCCGGTCTGACCGTTGATGGCAAATTGATAAATTTTATTTTGGTATTTGTAGGAACAAATCCATATAGGTAGCATGATGTGTTTGAAGGTTTGGTTGAATTTTTGGGTTTGTACATATACATTGCGCTGCTCGTCGCCGCCTATTTCGGCACGACAGAGGTTTTGGAGTTTTTGGTCCATGACTACTTCAGCTACTTCATAGCCCCGCTTTACGTTGAGGTCATAGACTTCGGCTTCCCAACCAAGTATATATCGGGGGTCGTAATTGACGACATCATCGAGTTTGAAAGGAAATATTTTTTCCATCAAATCTTGCTGAACATGCTCGGAAGCAACGACTAATATATCATCGAAAAAATGACTAAGATGTCCACTACGGCGTGTCCAGCGGACTTGTTGTACGCGCTGATTTTGCCAGCGACCATTGACCATAACCCGCTGATTGGTGTAGTAATGATGCCCGGCTTCGCCCTGCCAGTTGGATTCGGTTTGGGCATCGTAAGTCCAGAAAGGGAGGTAAATGCCATGCAAGGCTTCCATTTTGGCAAGGCGTTTGAGCTTGCGTGGGTGAAACCAACCGCGCTTTATCCATTTCTCAAAAAGTATCTGTCCATCCTCCTCCGGCACCCGAAAGGGAATGATGCCAACGGGCTGTATATATTTGTGTTCAAAAGCCTCAATGTTAATCTTGCGTGAACCGCAAAAGGCACAGTCCACCGCCACTTCTTTTGTACCAACCATGAATTTTGCGCCACAATTTCCGCAGTCCATGACTTTCTGACCTTCTTCTTCTGGAATAAGTTTTTCGGATTCTTCGATGGCTTTTTGTAAAGCCGCTTCTTCTACTTTATCATTAGCTTCGTTGATGTCTTCGCCGTAGCCGCAATAGTCGCAGGTAATCCGCAAGACTTCGGCAGAATATATCAAGCCACCACCGCAGGAAGGGCAGGGTACGTTGAGGACTTTTTCGATGACTTGTGCTTGGTCTGGCATATTAGTAATTAGTGATTGGTTGATTCGTGATTAGTGTCGAATAGTCATTATTTTTAAATTAGCAATCAAGCTGTTACAGGTTCAAGTATGGATTTGTAATAATTTATAATATATTGAAAGATACCGAGTATGGTGTCAATTTTATCAATAGAATATATTTTTTCATCAATGGAAATCAGATTATTTTCCAACTTCAAAAATTGCCATTCACGTGAGTTGGTCACACAACCATATATGACATCAATCGGTTCGCCGTCTTCCTCATTTAGTAATTGGGAAGCATACATTTGTGCGGCACATTGTCCCATACCTAAGTCCAATTCTCCTTTTTTTGCTTCTACAACAGAAATGATGGGGGTATCAATAAAATAAGCCCGTGGCTTGGCACTTAGAATGAAGTCACACTCGCCATTTAGTCCACTTTCTTTATCTACTTTCAGGGTGCTGCCTGAAAAAATAGTAAAAAAACGATTATTGCGTTTTCTCAATTCAATGAGAATGGGCATAACGATAGCTTCCGACTTGGCTTTTTCTGTATTCAGACGAAGTGCGTGTCCTTCTTCCAAAGATTCTGATAACCACGCACTTGGAGATAATTTGGCTATTTTTGATACATCAAATAAATCAATGACCTGACTGTCTATACCAAATTTTTTATCCAAATCTTTTAATGTGAAATTTGTGTAAGCCATTGTTTTTCAGTATTTTATGTTTAAAAAAACAGTGCCATTAATCATAGATTTAGAGCAACTTATATGTAAGTAGTAGCCTCATTTAAATAATCGCTCAATCTTTTTCATAGAAAGAAACATTTTTCCACTATCAGATAGCAAGACGAATCCAAAGTTTTCATAAAATCGAATGGCATTTTCGTCTATTGGGTCAACGACTACGGCTATCGAACCAATAACCTTTGAGGCTTCAAAACTTCTCTTCAAAGCATCTATCAACAGGAATTTGCCCAAACCTTGTCCTTTATAATTTTCGCTAATTGCTAATCTACCTAATAAGGTAACGGGCAGCGAAGTATAGGCTCGCGGTAGTTTTTTCCGTATCGCTTCGGGAATAACTTCACTTGGTATGCCTGCATTGGAAAGTGTGTAATATCCTTTTATGTTATTAGATTCATCAGGCAATACAAAACAGGCAGCTAATTTTCTTTTGACATCTTGTTTGGCTTGCTTCCGAATGTAGTTGTCCAATAACACATTTCCACAAGAAAAATCAGATTTATTATATTGATTATCAAGCGGTTTTACGGTATAGTCTGCCATGGAAAGTTTAGTTTTCAATTAATTTATTGTATTCCTCCAATGCAGCTTTTAATTCGTCATTCGGTTCGCTATCCTCAAAAACTAAACTAAAAAATATTTCTTGGTCTCTTTTCGAAGCGATAATTTTGTTGTGTTCGCCCACAATCTCCTCCGCTTTTGATTGTACGGATTGAATGACAAACTCCGTCAAACTTCTAAATCCTCCCAAACGCGAGGCATACTCAAAAAATTCTTTTTGCTCTTTGGTTAACCTCGCATCAAATCTTGTCATTTCAATACTTTGCATAATTGTATTTTTTATATAAAAATGATTGGCAGACACTTTTAAAACATCTGCCAATTAAGACCTAATACAAATGTACGTTAATTTTCCGTACAAATCAATATTATCATCAAATTATAACCTCGCCAACAATTCCTTCTTCTTCGCATCAAATTCCTTCTGCGTCAAAACGCCCGCTTCTTTCAGTCCGCCCAAATCTTTCAGCATATTCATAATATCCTGTTTCGTTTCGGCTTGTGGTGCGGCTGCGGGAGCTTGGTTTTGTGCTTGTTGCTGTTGTTGATTTGCCATTTGGTTCATCATATTATTGCCCAAGCCCATACCGATACCTACGCCGATGCCTTCGCCTGCACCTCCGGGATTGCTGGCAGCAGCTTCGATGGCATTGGCAGATTGAAATTGAGTGAACTTTGCCATATCGTCACCGACCATATTCATATTGGTCATTTTGTCGTAAAACTCTTCAACTTCTTTGGGCAACGAGGTACTCGTGACTTGAAACTTCGTGAGTTCGAGACCAAATGGCTCAAATTCGGCTTGTATTAATGGCAGAATTTTATCACCCAATTCGGTATAATTGCTCGCCATATCCAAGACAGATACTTGTGCCTCTGCGAGTGCTTCCGCAAATTTGGGCGCGATGATGTCGCGCATACGAGCTTCTATTTGCTTGACAGTCAATGATTTGGCTGTTCCTGCAAATTCAGTAAACATCTTTTTCGGGTCTTTGACCTGTATAAAATATGTACCAAAGGCTTTGACGCGAACTTGCTTAAATTCGGGGTCGCGCAAGATAATCGGGTTGGGTGTTCCCCATTTGAGATTGGTGAATTGACGGGTGCTGACGAAATAAATATCGGCAAGGAAAGGTGATTTGAAGCCCGTTCTCCAATTGCGAAGTGAAGTCAGTAACGGCATGTTGTCCGTAATCATCGTGTGTCGTCCGGGCGTGTAAGTGTCCGCAAATTGCCCTTCATCGAGCATCATGGCTACTTGCGATTCGCGCACTGTGAGTTGTGCGCCATATTTGATGTTGCAGTCGCGGTCGGGAAATTTCCAGAGAATGGTCTCATTGCCCGATTCTACCCAGTCGATGACTTCTATTAATTCGTCTTTGATAAATTTGAATAAACCCATGTTTGGTTGATTAGTTGAACAGTTGATTGGTGAACAGGTATTTATGGCACTATCAACTTTGAATATTTTTAAAATGATTGAAGCAATAATTCAATATCGCTTATTTTTATTTATTGTGCTTTTTTATTTCGACAAAATAAATTGTTTTGACGATAAATGCAAAAAGAGAAACTCACTTTATGAATAAATTAAAAATTTAAATAGTAATTTAAAAATTACATATTTTAATTTAAAATTATTTTAATAAAATAAATTTCTCTTTCTCTTGTTTGTCAATGTGGTGACTAATATTGTTGTTATTCAAAAACAATGAAGCCACATACATGTAACAATATAATCAGCCGCCTGTTTCGCGGCGGAGTTGAGCGAATTGAGTGGTCCATAATTGTTTTTGTTCGCCTACTTCGTCTTTATCGCAATAATCTGTCAATTCGAGAACGGTCTCGCCTGTTACGGGCGATTTAGATAAGCGAAATTCGAGGTATTCACCTTCTTCACCATCATCCCACACGAATTTTAATCGCTCATTTTCAATGTCATCTATGAGTTTGGCGACTTCTTCTGCGCCATCCCAATTGTATTTGAATACGCCTTTTTCAATATCCACCTCGTCACAAAACCATCGAATGAGGCAACTGGCATCGGTTAAAAATTTGTAGATTATGGTCGGAGAAGCTCTAAAGATAAACTCCATTTCAAAGGAAGTTCTGTCCATATTTTTTTTACTTAATTTTAGCCATTAGTGAATTAGTGAACTCTTTGATTCAATATTTGTTTGTACAAATACTTAAATTAACTAATTTTAAAATATATTATAAAGTTCATTCATATCTACATTTTGAGACTAAAAATGTGTATAAAATGAAGTTTCACTACACTTTTATTATAAAAATATTTAAAGTGTTTTGCCCAATTAAGAATAAAAAAACGATTTTTCCAAATTTTAATGAACTAAAAAAACAAAAAAGCGATTAATATTAAGGTAAGAGGGTTTCAATAGGCTTTGAATGGGAATTTACGGCGAATAAACATACAGCAATATTGTAAAGCCTGTCACAATAATTATTATTTTCAATTTTTTTCTCTCCAAAAATTGCATTAGAGGTACGATTCCTGTATTTTTGCAGTTTGTGAGAAAATCTGTTTTATTTATGTTAAGTAATGGTGAAATAAGTATGAGTTAAGATTAAGTCTAAATGTAAAAAGTTAATATTTGATTATCAAAAATTAATTTGCTACACTTAATAGTTACTAACTATCAGCTATTTGTTCATTGCTACAAAAACCTGCCGCTACTACATGAGACAATTAAAGATCACTAAGTCAATTACTAATCGCGAGAGTCAATCGCTTGAGAAGTATCTTCAGGAAATCGGTAAAGTTGATTTGCTGACACCGGAAGAGGAAGTCGAACTGGCAAAACGTATCAAGCAAGGCGATCAGCAGGCATTAGAGAAATTGACTAAGGCAAATCTTCGTTTCGTGGTGTCTGTTGCAAAACAGTACCAAAATCAGGGCTTATCATTGAGTGACCTGATAAATGAGGGTAATCTTGGCTTGATTAAAGCTGCACAAAGATTCGACGAAACAAGGGGGTTCAAATTTATCTCTTACGCAGTTTGGTGGATCCGACAGTCCATTTTGCAGGCTTTGGCAGAGCAGTCGCGTATTGTGCGATTGCCACTCAACAAGGTAGGCTCACTCAACAAGATCAACAAAGCTTTTTCGCAACTGGAGCAGGAATATGAGCGCGAACCGTCGTCCGACGAGTTGGCTCAATTGCTCGAAATCAATACCGAAGAAGTGGAGACGACCTTGGGAGTAGCTGCCCGACACGTATCTATGGATGCTCCCTTCGTGGAAGGGGAAGACAATTCTTTGTTGGATGTTTTGGAAAACGGCAATACGCCCGGTGCAGACCAACAACTGACTTACAGAGAATCGCTCCGTAGAGAAATTGAACGCTCACTGGGTACATTGACTGACCGTCAGGAAGATGTCATTAAGTTGTACTTTGGTATAGGCGTGGAACATCCGATGTCCTTAGAAGATATTGGTGAGAAATTTGGTCTCACCCGCGAGCGTGTCCGTCAGATTAAAGACAAAGCCATTAATAAGTTGCGTACTACGTCAAGAAGTAAGTTGCTCAAATCGTATTTGGGCGCGTAATCGTTCATTCACCCGAACATTGCGGAAAATATTTAGAGGCACAGCCAGATGGCTGTGCTTTTTTATTGGAGGAGGAAAGTGAAATTGTCTTTTATGGTGGAGTGGAAGGGTTCTAATTCGGCTTGGTTTTCATCAAGCAGTATTTTTATGAGATTTTTTTGTTCGGTCAATGACAAACCTCGCAGGGCTACTTCAATTCGTTCAATCGTATCTACTCTTTCTTCTACTAAGGCTGGATTATTCAAATTTAAACGATGACAAGTATATTCGACTCGTTCAATATTTGCTTTATCTGTTGTTTTAGATTCAACAATACCCGAAGCATTATAAAAGAAAAAATCGGCATTGTCTTCCATTGGATTGAGCAGCAAATCATAATCAACAGGCGTATAAGCGTGTCGGCTTCGTTCTTTAGCATGTCCGCATTGCATACTCAATGTGTCATTGGCAATTTCGCCTTGACATGATAAAAGGAAGTTGTCGTAATCATAAATTTTATCCTGATATTGGCTCTGTTCATGGAAGTGTTCAATATGGGAATTGGATGGGCTGACAGCACATTCACAGTAGCAACATAATTTTCTTTGAGCTTGTAAAAGGGTAGCAGTTACTTTTTTTCGCTGTCGTCCACTTGGAGTAAATCTTGGTTTTACTTCTCCATTGTTTATTCTTTGTTGTTTGGCTTTCAGTTGTTCCAAAACGTCTGTTTGCAATGGAAGTTTTATGATATGTCTCATTTTCCAATAGCTTCTAATCGTCTCAATGCCAAACGAATACGTCCGCGTTCGTTTGAATTTGGATCTAATTCTTTTAATTCTTTCCAAAGTTCTTTTCCGCCTTCTGTTTCGTGCATTCCTTTTTCTATGAGGCGCAAATATTCATCTACCATTTTACCAATACGATTCTCACGCGGGTTGGTTTCCATGATTTCTGACAGGACATAATTTACTGAATGTCCCTCAGCATATCTCGGATGATACACATTGATTTTCCCATTTTCAGGCTTCAACAAAAATACACTCTCCGGCTTTGCCGAACCTATAATATGCGGCGAGTGCGTCGCCAATATGATTTGATTATTTTCGCCGATATTAGAATAAAATTTAAGGATTTGTTGTTGCCATGTCGGGTGGAGGGAATCTTCGGGTTCGTCTATGATGATAATGGAATTATTGATATGATATTTTTGTAATATTAAACCCATAA
This sequence comes from uncultured Saprospiraceae bacterium, assembly GCA_938028705.1. Taxonomy (GTDB): domain Bacteria; phylum Bacteroidota; class Bacteroidia; order Chitinophagales; family Saprospiraceae; genus JAHDEO01. The sequence continues at coordinate 16,467 of CALIZI010000076.1, forward strand.
AATAGATGAATTTTTCACCATTAGACAAGTCTTCATAATAGATTTTTTTACCATTGATGCTTTCAAAAATAAGGTTATCGTCATCAATATATACGAATCGTGAATTGAGTTTTAAATTATTGAAAACATGATTTAGAGATTCTATTTCGGCTTTAACAATTTTACCGGAAGGAACATCTAAATTATTAAAAACTTCATTTCGTATTTGCCTAATAATGAGGTCTTTCATCTCGTCTTTGTGTTCATGAAAAGAAACAATTAAAATCATTTCTCCATGTTCACCTACTATTCTATCATTTGCAGGACGAAAAATAGCTTTATTCAAAAGCTTGATTTTAGAAGCATCGTAATTTAAATCAGGACTTACTTTTGATAAGTCATTTTCAGAGACACCTTCACCTTGTACAATTTTAATTTTTACAAAATTTTCGTTTTCTTTATTATAAATATATTTAAATCTTTTATAAATTTTATTGAAAACTTTATTGTCATTCATAAAATGAGAAAACATGTATGCAGTATCAGCATCAGCAAAAGAATACAAAGCATAATTCTCCTCATTATCGTTTGGCTTCTTAGTCAATGTATCTCGAATAAACTCCAACACCGTCGTCTTGCCACTCCCATTCACTCCTGCAATGACAATCTCATTCAGCGTCTCACCGTTTTTATCGGTAAAATCCAGTTCGAGGTCATCAAAGACCTTATAATTTTTAAGATGTAATTTTCTGATTTTCATGCCTGATATTGTGCGTGAACACCAAAGTTACGAAATGCAAGGCAACTAATCAAGCATCTACTTGCTGAGAGATTTTGTGAATCCGCAATCCCATCCTTATTTAACCTTCTTCTAATGCTTCCGCAAAAACGCCCATGATTTGCAGGGCTTCTTTGGAAGCGAGTTGTTCGGCACTTTTTTTACTAAAATCTTCTGCCGATGCTTTTTCTTCTTCATCAATGAGGACAGAGACACGGAAGCGGTCGCGATTGTCGAATTTGAATTTGGAATCTACGCGGTAGGCAACTGTTTTGTTGGTTTTTTGACACCATTCCAATAATTGACTTTTGTAATTATCGTCATACGTTTCGAGTTCGTGGATGTTGAGGTAGCCTCTGAGTATTTTGTAAATGACAAATCGACGGGTACGGGTATAACCCACATCAAGATACACTGCACCTACCAATGCTTCGAGCGCATTGCCGAGCATGGAATGGCTGACATTGTCCACACCGTTTTGTATCAAAAATACGTCTAAACCCATTTGGTCTGCGATGTCGTTGAGGGATTTGCGTTTGACGATTTTGGAGCGCATTTTGGTGAGAAAGCCCTCGTCTTGGCTCGGATATTTCTTAAAAAGATATTCGGCTACGATAGTGCCGAGAATGGCATCGCCGAGGTATTCAAGGCGTTCATTATTCTGGCTGATGCGAATGCCATGTGCATAAGATTTGTGAAGAAAAGCAAGTTTATAGAGGGGAAGATTCGCAGGAACGAAACCGAGTAATCCGGTCAGTGTTCTGGCGAATGTTTTATCATCCGAAAAGTAATAATTGTAAATTCTCCTAATAAATCTTACTAAAATCAAATCTGCGATTTTTTGAAAAGCGTATATCGGTTTTTGGCATTTAGGTATTAAATGTAACAAGTTAGGGTTTTTTTGGGTTTCTTACTTGGTTTTTTCTAAAAAATGTGTGCGCTTTTTTATCCGCTAAGTAGAATGAGTGAATGAGTAAACGACTGAATAAGTAAATAAACCTATGTTTATCAACCAGTTACATCATTTTAAAGGGGGTATTCTTACCGACTATTTTCACTTAGCGATTATCAAGTATATTTGAGCAACCTTCGATTATCCGCATATTTAGCGCGTGAGTAGAGAACGGATATAGATACCTGAAAACTGTAAGGCTCCGGCTTCGTATCAGCTTGTTTGGAACACTGCAAAGGGTATCTTGCGAGGTAGTCAGGCAAAAGCATTTTTAAAATAAAAAAAGACCTCGTTTTTGTTTCCTAATTTGGGTAGCTAAACAGGCTGACCGCGAATACTGTAATGACTGCTTTAGCTGTCAAGCGAAATGAAAAACATATTTATGAATTATTGCTTTTAAATTTATTACAAATTAAAATAATAATTTACTTGACAGCTAAAGCAGTCATTACAGGATTTCCGTTTACTCTACCTCCTTTTCTTCTTACGTTTTTTTCTGAGTCCGCTACGTTTGATTGCTGCCGCCTGACCACCGGGACCACCTTGTTGTTTGGTCATTTGGTGCATCATTTTCCGCATTTGGTCAAACTGGCGCAAAAACTGATTGACTTCTATAATGCCATTGCCGCTACCTTTGGCAAGACGATTTTTGCGACTGGTATTGATAACCTCCGGATTGGCACGTTCATAAGGAGTCATAGAGTCAATAATGGCTTCTACTTTATCGAAAGCACTATCGTCAATATCACCAACTTGCTTGGCGATTTTATTGAAACCCGGAATCATTTTCATCAGGTCTTGGATGTTCCCCATGCGTTTGATTTGAGCGATTTGAGATTTGAAATCGTTGAAATCAAATTTGTTTTTACGAATTTTCTTTTCGAGTCTGGCGGCTTCTTTTTCGTCAAATTGTTCCTGCGCTTTTTCCACAAAAGAAACAATATCACCCATACCCAAAATCCGCTGCGCCATACGGTCGGGGTGAAAGACATCTATCGTATCCAGTTTCTCACCCGTACTGATAAATTTAATGGGTTTGCCCACCGTATATTTAATCGTCAGGGCAGCACCACCGCGGGTATCACCGTCGAGTTTGGTGAGTACCACACCATCAAAATTAATGACATCATTAAAGGCTTTAGCAGTATTCACAGCATCTTGTCCGGTCATCGAATCCACGACAAAAAGCGTCTCCGTCGGGTTGATACCGGCTTTGATATTACCGATTTCGTCCATCATCACCTCGTCCACTGCCAAGCGACCTGCCGTATCGACTATCACGACATCGTGATTACCTTTCGCCATTTGTACGGCTTCTTGAGCAATCTGAACAGGGTCTTTGCTTTCAAGATTTTTATAAACGGGAACACCTATTTGTCCGCCCAAAACCTCCAATTGGTCCACCGCCGCCGGACGATACACATCACACGCCACCATGAGCGGCGTTTTGTTCTTTTTCTCCTTGAGGTACTTGGCGAGTTTGGCGGTAAAAGTCGTTTTACCCGAACCCTGCAAACCCGAAATCAAGATAATACCCGGATTAGCTTTGATATTGATACCGACACTCTGCCCGCCCATCAATTCGATGAGTTCGTCCTGCACTATCTTGACCATCAACTGCCCCGGCGATACCGATTTCAAGACATTACGCTCGCCGAGTGCCTTATCTTTTACGGTATCCGTAAATTCTTTGGCAATTTTATAATTCACATCCGCACCTACCAAAGCACGACGGATTTCCTTGACCGAATTGGCAATATTAAGTTCTGTAATGCGCCCCTGACCGGATAAATCTTTAAAAGCTAATTCGAGTTTATCAGATAAATTATCAAACATGTTATTAGTAATTCGTGATTCGTGTATTCGTTATTCCTAACTCATTAACGTGTTTTTTGTTTTGCAAAGGTAACGAGATTTTGTAAATCAATCCCGTTTTTGAGAGACTTATTCAACTTAGACAATTTTTGGTGATTTAACCAAATTCATTTTATACTGTTAAATGTATTTACGAAAAAACGGTTTAATCCTGATTCTAATTTGTTTTTTATACTGTGAACGGCATAAATTTCGGAAAATATGGACATCTATATTTCACGCAGAGTACGCAGAGAAATACTGTAAAATCTCTGCGACCTCTGCGTTCTCTGCGTGAATCAGCATTTTCCGAAATTTACCCCGTTTACAGTATAATATAAGAATTTACGAACAATTATGACAAAAGCAGATAAATTATTCCAAGAATTTGAAAAAGAATGAACCTATTGGAAAGGTGCATTGGACGATTACACAGAGGAGCAACTTCAACAATTGACCGATGCCTCCGATTGGACAATTGGACAGGTGTATGACCACCTTATTATGACTTCTTATGGTTTGAGTAACGATTCAAAGTGGTAAGAAAAAATATTTCGCTTTGGGGCATCTGGATGGCATAAATTTTAAATTAAAAGAAAAATTGTTTTATAATTTATTAATTATGTTGACAATATTAAATTTAAAAAAGAAGAATGTGTCTTTGTTTGAAATAAAAAATCTGTTCTAAATTTGACCTAAAACTTGTCAGACATTTTGAAAATGTCTGACAAGTTTTAGGTCAAATTTAGAACGAAGTGCCTTATTTATATTTAATAAAAATTTAATTTAATATTGTCAAGCTAAACCTCATCCTTAAACGGCGAATTATCCTGATGCCGCCGAATCAATTGAGAAGACAGCCAATAGCCCAAGACCAATAGCACCAATGCCAATATTGCCAATCCCGGATAATATTGTTGCAAAATAAAGAAGTCGTAAGCCCCATGTCCTAATATTGCCAGTCCGAGTCCGCGCATAAATAATCGCAGCCGATTATAATTATCAAACTTAGCTTGCCCTACAAAATATCCCATGATGACTGCCAGCATCCCATGTGCGGGTACAGCAGTAAACATCCGCACCAAGCCCGATTCAAAACCACCTTGCAAGACAAGGACGTATTGCAGATTTTCGGCAGTTGCAAAACCCATAGCAATCAATACGGCATACACAATTCCGTCCATCGGTTCATTGAAGGCAGCTTTAGGAAAAATATACAGTCGCAATGCTAAAAACTTCAACAATTCCTCCGTCAAAGCCACTGCCACAAACGCCACCAAAGCCGTAAACACAAAACGCGGCATATCCGTAGTCATCGTGTAAGCACTTTCCTCCAAAAAGCGTTCGGGATACCAAGCCAAAGGCATCAGGAGCATCCCCAAAACGAAGCAAATCAGCAATTGATACCAAGGCTCTTTTTCGTATTTATCCATCCGGTAAATGGTATAACTAATCGCCAATCCCGGAAAAATTGCCAATAGAAAAAGTAATATTTGAGTGGTCGTCATCACGATGTAAAGATACCGACTATTTGTTATTAAAATGTAAAATGCAAAATGTAAAATAATAAATGTAAAAGTGTCAATAGTATGTAAGAATATATTTATATTTTTTTATTTTTTAAATAATTGAAAGTTAATTAAATGTGAAAAGTTGTGCGTTAATTTTCGCTTTATACAAATTTACATTATACATTTTGTATTTTACATCTTACATTTAATTTTGATTTTGATACGGTTTTCCTTACCTTTGCCCCACGTTTTCAAAAAGGGTATAGATAAGTGAATAAACTACGTCAATATCAGATTCCTTTTAAGGGCTTAAAAGAAGGTCAACATCAACTCCAATTTGAGGTGAAAGATGACTTTTTTGGTCACTTTAAAGAGACATATCTTCATAGCGGAGATATAGACATATCAATAAATTTGGATAAGCGTTCCAGTTTGTTGGTATTAGACATTGATTTTTCCGGTACAGTGAAAGTCGTCTGTGATTTGTCTTGTGAAGAAGGTGATTTGCCCATTTCCGGCAAAGAACAATTGTTGGTCAAATTTACGGAAACACCCGGAGAAGAAGAACAAGTTATTTATTTGATGCCCGGCGAAACCATACTTGACATCGCACAACATCTATACGAATTTATTACCTTGAGTGTACCTATTCGCCGAGTGCCTTGTGCCAATAAAAACGGCGAACCAACTTGTAACTCAAAAGCCCTTGACCTGATAGGAGACAACACAACAGATACCAACAAAGGTGAAAGTATCAATCCTATTTGGGCGGAATTAGAAAAATTAAAAAATATTAGTTCATAGTTGTCAGTTCATAGTTCATGGTCTTTTATAATGACTTAAACAGACACTTTGTGAAGTATAATAGTGATTAGTCGGGTAGTTAATTTCCAGATTTTGCGAAATAAGTTTTTTACGAATTAACTGATTCACTAATTCACCAATCAACTAAAAAGAAAATGGCACATCCTAAGAGTAGAATATCCAAGCAGCGCAAACGCAAACGCCGTACACATTACAAAGCAGACGTACCCAACGTTGCAGCTTGTTCCAATTGTGGTCATCCTGTATTGCGTCATCATATCTGTGATGAATGTGGTCACTATCGTGGCAAGCCTGTTATCTTGTACGAAGAAGACGAATTATAGACCGTTCTTTGACGCTGGTATAAAAATAATCAGAAGCTCCCATACTATGTATGCGGGGCTTTATTTGTATAGAAGTATCGAGTTAGCGAGTTGCGAGTATTGAGTTTGAGCGTAATGATTTAGATATTCAATCCGCGCCTTTATACTCATTTTTTTAAATACAATATTATCAAAATATACTCGCAAACTCAATACTCGAAAACTCGAAACTCACAACACTATGAAAAAAATAATCAATACATCGAATGCCCCTGCCCCTGTCGGACCCTATAATCAATCCACACTTGCCGGAGGCGTTTTATACGGTTCCGGTCAAATTGCCATCAATCCTGCCACCGGCGATTTGGTGCAAGACAGCATAGAAGACGAAACCCGCCAAGTGATGAAAAATATTGGTGCGGTGCTGAAAGAAGCCGGATTGAGCTACGAACATATCGTCAAATGCTCCGTCTTTGTATCGGATATGCATAAGTATAGCCGCATCAATGCCGTATATGCAGAATTTTTTGATGAAGATACCGCACCTGCACGTGAGTTGGTAGAGGTCGCCAATCTGCCGAAATTTGTCAATATAGAAATTTCATTTATTGCCGTTGGTAATGCTTAAATGCGATAATGTTAGAATGCGATAATGACTTCATCCCACTCTTGTAGTCCTACATTATAATATTGAAGCATTAACAATATTACATCATTAAACGCATTAACGCATTACAACATTCAAGCATTATCGCATTACAACATTAACTCATTACAGCATTATTATGAAAAAACAAGTACTCTCCTGCATACAGCCTACGGGCGAAATGCACTTAGGTAATTACTTTGGCGCAGTCAAAAATTGGGTGGATTTGCAAGCCGAATACGACTGCATTTACGGCGTAGTGGATTACCATGCTATGACGATGCCTTACCAAGCCGATAAACTCCGTCAGAATACCTGGGATTTAATCATCAACCTCATGTCTGTGGGTATAAAACCGGAACATCTTTTTATCCAATCGCTCATTCCCGAACACACCGAACTCAGCTGGATATTCAACTGTATGGCTTCCTACGGCGAGTTGACACGTATGACGCAATTTAAAGATAAGTCATTGAAAGTCAAGGAAGAAGCTAAGGATAGTTTTATTTCGGCGGGGCTGTTTACCTATCCGGTATTGCAGGCGGCAGACATCCTGATTTATCGTGCCGACTATGTGCCGATAGGCAAAGACCAAGCCCAACACCTCGAATTGTCGCGCAATATCGCACAGCGTTTTAATCATCAATTTAAGACCGATTATTTCGTATTGCCGGAAATGCTGTTTACCGAAACACCCAAGATAGCCTCCACCGCCGACCCTACGCGAAAGATGAGTAAAAGCGCAGGTGACAAACACTGGATTGGCGTATTTGCAGAAGCGGCACGCATCACCAAACAAATCAAATCCGCTGTCACCGATGCAGGCGATATGCCCCTCGACGAAGCTACCGGACAACGCGAAATGAGCGAAGGCGTAACCAATCTGCTCCTGCTCCTAAAAGCCTCCGGCAAAACGGCTGAACACGATGAACTCATTAGTCAGTATCATGCAGGTACGCTGCGTTATGGCGACCTCAAAGGCACCGTCGCAGAAGCCCTCGTTGAGATGACGACCCCCTTCCGCGAGCGCAAAGCCGAACTGCAAGCCAATAAAAAACAGGTCAAGGAGCAAATCAAAGCATCCTCTGCCGACATCCGAAAAACAGCACAACAAACCCTCCGCGAAGTCAAACAAATTACCGGCTTGCTTACAGCAAGATAGTGTTGAAGTGTTGTGGTGTCGTAGTGTTGTAGTTCTCAATACCACGATACTACAACACTACAACACCACAACACAACAACACATGAAGATCATCTGTATTGGACGCAATTACGTCAATCATGCCAAAGAAATGAACAGCCCTGTGCCTAAGCAACCGCTCATTTTTATGAAGCCGGATACGGCGACGCTCGTCAATCGAAAACCGTTTTTTTATCCTGAATTTACGGAGAATCTGCACCATGAAGCGGAAGTGGTCTTGAAGGTTTGTAAGAACGGTAAGCATATAGAGCAGCAATTTGCCCATAAGTATTACGACCAACTGACACTAGGACTCGACCTCACCGCACGCGATGTACAGGCACGTTGCAAAGAGAAAGGACACCCGTGGGAAATCGCTAAGGCATTCGACGGCTCGGCGGTGTTGGGGGAGTTTATTGCAGCGGCTGATTTCAAGGCAGATAATATCGGTTTTCACCTGACCAAAAACGGCAACACCGTACAACAAGGCAATACCAAAGACCTGATTTTTTCTTTTGATTACCTGATTAGCTACGTCTCCAAATATTTTAAATTACATATCGGCGACCTCATTTTTACAGGTACACCCGAAGGCGTAGGTCCGCTACAAATCGGGGATGAACTGGAGGGTTTTATCGGAGAGCGGAAGTTGTTGGAGTGTCGGATTAAGTAAGTAGTCAAAAAAATATATTTTTTTTAAATGTAAAATGTAAAATAATAAATTTAAAACTGTCATTTCTGTTAAATTTTTTCGAGTTATTAAATGTTCCGAATGAGGTCATTTTTCTTATTGAAATTCAAAATTTTCATAACCTAATTCAAAATATAATTTGGTTTTTAAATTTTTTTTAATAAAATATTAATTTTAAATTATTTATTATTAATTGAAAATCAATGAAAATTTGAACTCGAAAAAATTTAACAGAAATGTGAGT
>CALIZI010000077.1 GCA_938028705.1 uncultured Saprospiraceae bacterium
TTAGTACCGACCCTGTTTGTAGCAAAATAATCCCCAAAATCTCCTAAGCTCCGTAGGAGCGGCACTGTTTGTACATTTAACGGTGTCGGTGCTACGCACCTTGATAGGTTTTGCTTGGGTTTTTGCTACAAACGGGGGCGATGCTAACGCATCTTGAACGGCATAAAGCGGGATTTTACCGCCCACTATTTTAATCGCACAGGTTGACTTTAGCCATCAAGTGGCGGTATTCCCCGCGACGGCTAAAGTCGTCGGTACGGGGCATTTCACTTCAATTGTTATTTTTTAATTTTGTTTTTAGCGAAACGTGAATATCCGGTTACAGAAAAACAATTATTTACTACACGCCTTGCTGCCAAAGAACTATTTTTGCGCTTTCATTGTTACTGGACTTTGGACATTGGGGAATTAGGAAATTTGGTATTAGGTATCCCGATAGTTATCGGGATTTTTATCAAATAATTGTAAAATTAAATTAATTGAATATTTTTAAATTTTAATAAAAATAAAATACCTGATAATCAATTACTTACGATTTAAAACCGAATTTCCCAGTTACCGAATTTCCAAAATGTCCAAAGTCCAGTTGTTAGGGATAAATTAAATTTAACTTCACAGGTGATTACGTATTGCGAATACACAACATAAAAAACTCGCAACTCACAACTCACCAACTCGTAACTAATACTATGTTAAGCGAACAAGAAATCGTCAGGCGGGAAGCCTTAGCGCAAATCAGGGAATTGGGTATCGAACCCTATCCGGCAGCCGAATTTCCAGTAACTGCCTACGCGGATGACATCAAAGCGAATTTTAATAATGCCGAAGAGGAAGCCGAACGCAATTATAAAGGCGTGAGTCTGGCAGGCAGAATTATGATGAAACGGGTGATGGGTAAAGCCTCTTTTGCCGAGTTGCAGGATTCGACGGGGCGCATTCAGTTGTATGTGGCGCGTGATACGATTTGCCCGGACGAGAATAAAGACCTATATAATAAGGTCTTTAAAAAACTGCTGGACATCGGTGATTTTGTTGGTGTGACAGGCGATACCTTTACCACCAAAACAGGCGAAACAAGTATCAAAGTCAAGGAGTTTACCTTCTTGGGCAAGTCTTTGCGTCCGCTGCCGATTGTGAAAGAAAAAGACGGTGAAGTGTTTGACGCAGTGACAGACCCGGATTTTCGGTATCGCCAACGCTATGTGGATTTGGTGATTAATCCGCAAGTGCGAGATACTTTTCGGAAGCGTACACAGATGTATTCGACGATGCGTAAATACCTCGATGAGCGCGGTTATCTGGAAGTGGAAACACCGATTTTGCAACCGATTTACGGCGGTGCGGCGGCACGTCCGTTTAAGACACATCACAATACATTGGATATGACATTGTATCTGCGTATTGCAAATGAATTGTATCTCAAACGTCTGATTGTCGGTGGATTTGACGGGGTGTATGAGTTTTCAAAAGATTTCAGAAATGAAGGCATGAGCCGTTTTCATAATCCCGAATTTACTCAGATAGAACTCTATGTGGCGTACAAAGATTATCATTGGATGATGAACCTGACGGAGGAAATGATTGAGCAAGTCGCACTGGCTACCAATGGCACGACGAAGGTACAAGTCGGTGAGCATGTCATTGATTTCAAACGCCCGTGGAAACGCTATACGATGTACGAAGCGATTGAGCATTTTACGGGCATTGATATTTCGGAAATGGATGAAGCTGCCCTGCGCGATGTGGCGAAAAAACTGCACGTTCCTACCGACCCGTCGATGGGTAGAGGGAAATTGATTGACGAGATTTTTGGCGAGAAATGTGAAGCGCAATTGATACAACCGACCTTCATTACGGACTATCCGGTGGAGATGTCGCCACTGGCGAAAAAGCATCGTGATAAGCCGGGTTTGGTGGAACGATTTGAGGGTATCTGCAACGGAAAAGAATTTTGTAATGCCTTCTCCGAGTTAAATGACCCGATAGACCAACGTGAGCGATTCGAAGCTCAACTGGAACTCGGAAAACGCGGCGACGAGGAAGCGATGACACTCGACGAAGATTTCCTTCGCGCCCTTGAATACGGTATGCCGCCGACAGTCGGTATCGGTATCGGTATGGATAGGCTGGCGATGATTATGACCAATTCGAGTTCGATTCAGGATGTGCTGTTTTTTCCGCAGATGAAGCCGGAAGCCGAACAAGCTCAAGCTCAAGCACAAGAATCAAATGCAAGTTCAAGTGATGAATAGGGTTTGATTGGTTAGAAAATATTTTTAGAAGCCGCGCCAGACTTTAGTTTGTCGTGGCTTTTTTACGCCGTAGAACGGTGCTTTCAGCCCGTTCCTCGCACATCTAAAGTTTACTTTAAGCCAATAATTTACTACAATTATTGGCTTAATCTATTCCAAATAGATAAGATTAAGCCAATAATAATTTTTATTTCTGGCTCAATATCGGCTTTTTTATGTTTTTAACGCATCAAGATTTCCTATTGGATGCTTCGTTTTTTTTGCGAAGCGTTCTGCGGTTGCTTTGAGTTCTTGTATGGCTTCTTCGATGTTATCGCTTTGTAGGAGTTCAAGCATTTCTTGTCTCATTTTGAGGTTGCGAATAATCTTTACTACTTTCATGGTATCCTCTTTGGAAGAAAAAGCCTCCGAATACAATAACCCGTTGAGAAAATCAAAAGTGGCATCATCAATCTTTAAGGCTTCAAGGAGTTGCTTTGAGCGTTCTTGAATTTCTGATTGAGTGGGGTCTTTTTTTATTAATAAATCATAATTAACCATATCTAAATTTCTTTTAAAGTAATGATTGTAATTCGCCCTGAATCATCTACCTCCAATACTTTGAATTTACATTTGGACTGAAATAAAGATACAAAAAATTGCCGAAAAAGGCTAAATATACGCAGGGAACGGACTGGAAGTACCGTTCTACATTTCCCTATATTTTTTTATATTTGCAAAAATAAAATAACTCGTAACACAAAACCCGCAACTCGAATACCATGAGCCTACTCACCCTACAACTCATCCAATAAAAAAACGCTCCCCCGAATAAATCCGAAGGAACGTTCATTCTATTCAATCCAATTATATCTTTATCAATTCATTTATTATCTGACGCTTTGTTCGCGTTTGAGTTGTTATTTGGAATTTGGTACTTGTTATTTGAATTAATTATCTTCTATTCGAGAAGCGCATCACCAAGTAAAGCACCATAATCAAGGCGGAAAGTGCTGCTGCTACGTAAGTCATGGCAGCCCATTTGAGGGCATCTTTTGCGCCGTCATATTCTTCGCCTTGTACTGCTCCGGTATCGTCGAGCCATGCTAAAGCGCGATTACTGGCATCAAACTCCACAGGCAAAGTAATAAAACTAAACAAAGCCGTCACACTAAAAACAGCGATACAAGCGATCATCAAAGTACCGCCAATCGCTGCACCTGCACCTGCGCCCATAAATGCACCCATCAACACAAATTGCTGTGCTTTGGACGACATCTGCACCAAAGGAACAATCGCAGAACGCATTTGCAGAAAAGCATAAGACTCCGCATGTTGTACAGCATGACCGCACTCATGCGCTGCCACCGCCGCCGAAGCCACACTTGTACCATTATATATAGGTGGGCTAAGACTGATGGTTTTCGTTTGAGGATTATAATGGTCGGTCAACATCCCCTGCCCCTCCACGATACGCACGTCGTAGAGTTGGTAATGGTCCAACATTTGTTTGGCGATTTCTGCACCGGTACGCCCCGAACGCATTGGTACTTGAAGATATTTATTGATTTTTCTTTGCAACACCTTACCCACCAAACCACCTATGGCAGCCGTGATAACCGTTACAATCATATAACCCATGTACATAATTCGATATTTTTTGTTTATGTGAAAATCTGATTAGTTCGATAGTCTCTCAACCTTACTAACCATATTTTTAGACTTTAGTTCTTTAATCCGTCACGCCCTTTGGGTATGCGAAAATATACAATATATCTAAAAGCATTTTTGATACCAGAAAACAAATTTGTGACAGTAATTCGATGAATCGAAGCATATTAACGACCAACGTGATTTGTTGATTCGTTTAAATATACGAATATACAGAATACCTCCCTCAATATACAAACACGTCAACACCTCAGCACTGAATCTACATTAATAGTGAGAAAAAACGATTTTAATAAAATTAAATTTTATATTATAAAAATTAAATTTTTAATTAACTTGACATAATGTCATTTCCATAAGTAATTTTAAAAATCATTTTAGTAAAAATAAAATGCGTAAATGATTTAAAAAGTGTCGATAGACACGCCCAATTTGGTAGCCCCAAGTTTCAACTTGGGGGGATGAGATTCCCCAAAATCGAAATGCCGTAGGCATGTTACATCCCTTAATGTGTCGTGTCTATGACACTCATTTGGGGGTGGGAAATCGCTTTCCCCAAGTTGAAACTTGGGGCTACCAAATCGCCCACACCTATCGGCGTTTTATATAATTAAATATTATTTTTTATATTAATATATCAATAGAATCTTGTTATGGAAATGACATTATAACTTGACAATGTCACGTTTTAAAAATAAAAATATGTTTGTATTTAACATGGGATATTTTTTCCGAATTTGGGCTAAAACTCGTCAGACATTTAAACATTGCTGGAAAAATATGACATCATCGGTGAATTTTGAAAATGTCAGACGAGTTTTAGCCCAAATTCAAGAGCAAAATGCAAAATACATTAAATAAAAATCGAACATGATATTGTCAAGTTAAAAAAATGGCATGTTTAAATTTCGCAGAAAAGTAGTTGACATTTTTTTGACTTTATTTTAAAATAAAAAAATATTTTATACTTATTTTTCAATATATTATAAAATATAACTTTTTTTTTAAAATTTCTATACTTTCTAATGTGGACTCAACACTCCAACACCCCAACACATCAGAACTTTTCCGTACCTTTGTAATATGTCTATTCAAATATCATCCAAACTACCCGGACTTGGTACCACGATTTTTACGGTCATGAGTGCGCTGTCCAATCAATGCGGAGCGATTAATTTGTCGCAGGGCTTCCCCAATTACGATTGCGACCCTGTGCTGAAAGACCTCGTGGCGAAGTATGTCAGTGAAGGCTATAATCAGTATGCACCTATGGCGGGTTTACCGGAATTGAATGAGCAGCTCTATGCCAAAATAGCCCGACTGTATGATGTGCAAGTGCATCCGGCAAATGAAATCACCGTTACGGCAGGTGCTACACAGGGTGTATATACGGCGATTACTGCGCTTGTGCAGCCCGGCGATGAAGTGATTTTGATAGAACCCGCTTACGATTCTTACCGCCCGTCGGTGGAGTTGTGTGGTGCAGTGGTGGTGCCTTACGAGCTGTCGAAACCGGATTATACGATAGACTGGCAGGCATTCAGACAACTCGTCACGCCCAAGACGCGCATGATTTTAATCAACTCGCCACACAATCCTTCAGGTACGATTTTTTCACAGGCAGATATGCTTGAACTTCAAGACATTACGCAAGATACCAACATCATTGTAGTCAGTGACGAGGTCTATGAACATATCGTGTTTGATGGTGCGGAACATCAAAGCGTGTTGCGTTTTCCTGACTTGTTTTCGCGGAGTATCGCGGTCTATTCTTTTGGCAAAACATTTCATAATACAGGCTGGAAACTCGGTTACGTGGTTGCGCCCGAATACCTGATGGATGAATTTCGTAAAGTCCACCAGTTCAATGTATTCTCCGTCAATCGCCCCATGCAGCACGCCCTCGCCGACTATATGAAAAACGCCTCCAATTACCTTGATTTAAGTCCGTTTTACCAACAAAAAAGAGATTATTTTTTGACAGCTATTGCCAAGTCCCGCTTTCGTCCGGTTGCTTGTGCAGGCACCTATTTTCAAGCCGTTGATTACAGCGCCATCAGCGACGAACCGGACACTATTTTTGCTAAACGATTGACCCGCGAACATGGCGTGTCGGCTATTCCCGTTTCGGTGTTTTATGGTAGCGGAAAGGATGAAAAAGTCGTGCGTTTTTGCTTCGCCAAAACAGAAGATATGCTGGCAGCCGCAGGAGAACGATTGTGTCAGGTGTGAATGCGATAATGCTGAAATGCGTTAATGCGATAATGAATTTAATGTTGAAATGTGTTAATGAAATTATCGCTCATATATATTAAGCGGTGAAAAATGTAAAATCCCGTCATTCGTCGGGACAAGTTGTAAAACACAAAATGTAAAATGTAAAAGTGTCGATAGGACATGAAGTTATTTATTTTTAAATTGTTATATGTTTAAAAATTTGAAAATCAAATTATTGTTAAAAAATATTCACGTTATACACTTTTATATTTTACATTTATTATTTTACATTATAATAACGATTTTCACCTTATAGTACAGATGAGCGAAAATTATATTATACGTCTTGCGGTAGAATCATTATCGCATTGAAGCATTACAACATTATACTTATCAACTTCATAAACTAAATCAACTTTGTAAACTTTGTAAACTTCATAAACTAAATAAAATGAATTATACGTCTTTTAAAATTACGATAGAAAATCACGTTGCTACGGTAGCGTTTAATCGCCCCGACAAAGCCAACTCACTACATGAAGTGGCATGGGAGGAAATGCAAGATATTTTTGAGACCTTAGACCAAAAGCCGGAGGTTCGGGTCATTATACTGGCAGGTGAAGGCAAGCATTTTTGTGCCGGTATTGACCTTAGTTTGTTGATGGATATACAAAAATTTGATGGTATCAATTGCGAAGCGAGAAAACGCGAGACGCTTCGCAAATTTATTTTCAAATTACAACATTCGATTACGGCAATTGAGCGATGTCGCAAGCCTGTTTTGGCAGCCATTCATGGGGCTTGTTTGGGTGGTGGATTCGATATTGTGACGGCTTGCGATATGCGTTATGCGAGTGAGGATGCTTATTTTGCGGTCAAAGAAATTGATTATGGTTTTGTGGCGGATATAGGTATTTTACAGCGGCTGCCTAAAGTCATTTCTTCGGGTATGGCAGCCGAATTGGCTTATACCGGACGCAGGGTGTCGGGTGCAGAAGCAGCGGCTATTGGCTTGACGAATCGTGTATTTGCCTCGCCGGAGGAGATGTTGGAAGAGGTCATGAAAGTAGCTGTACACATCGCGTCCAAATCTCCTTTGGCGATTCGGGGTACAAAGGAAATGCTCTTGTATTCGCGCGACCATTCGGTAGCCGATTCGCTGAATTATATGGCAGCTTGGAATGCTTCTATGCTCATATCCAATGATTTGATGGAGGCTTTTTCAGCGTCTATGTCGAAGCAAGAACCTGTATTTGCTGATTGAGTTTAGAGTGAAGAGTAACGAGTGGAGAGTGGACAAGTCATGAGTGATTGCTTACAATTTTTGTTGTACTTTTTCGCTTTTCAAGATGGTTGCTGCGTGGGCGGTTTTGTGAGAAGTTTCGCCATAATTGACTTTGATTTCGTCGATGGCTCTGGCGATTTTTAAGGCTTTTTTGTTGAGGGTTTTATTCCGGCTGCCTATGGCAATGAGGGCTTGGTTTTGACCTTCTTTGACCCAGTTGGGTGCTTTTTCAATTTCCAATTCGATGATAACGAGGTGTTTTTGAAAATAATTATTATCGAGTGTTTTACTCGTTTTTGCCAGTTCGCACACACATGCGTAGCCTGTACGCCGCACGAGTTCGGCTTGCCCCATCATGGTCCATTCGTTGGCTTTTTCCAATAACCAATCCGTCTTGGCAACTACATTTTTTACAAAATAATCCGCCAATCCGCAAGTATGTATTTGTTTGACTTGTTTGTTGAGTTGTGCTTCGGTGATGTGTCGGGGTTCTTCGGTCAGTGTGGCGAGCAATTTCCCTTCATACACACCACTGTTCCATAGTTCGACGGCGCGTTGGTGGTCGCGTTTGGCTTCTCTTGCAATAGCACGTAATTTGGTTAAGCCCACAGCATAGACCTCATCGGAAGTCTTATGGACTTGATTGAATGACTCCGCGTGTTTTGGACGCGCAAGCTCTCGTACTTTATGAAGAATTGCCTCTGTGGTCACGAATTTGGTTAAATTAGTTGACTGGTGTATCAGGTAATTAGTTGAACAGGTAATCAAGTGCTTTACAAAATTCAACCAAACACTACCTTTCATCAAGGCAAATGTAATCAATATTAAGTGATTAGTTTATAAAGTTTATAAAGTTTATGGAGTGATTAGTGGATAAAGTTTTCTAACAAACCTCACAAACCAATCACTCTATAAACTCTATCCACCTTTCAGTTCTTCAATAATTTTCTCCAATTCGTGAATTTTTTTAGCCAAATCGGGTAGGTTTTTGAAAACGACTTGCGAGCGCATAAAATCGCTGTAATTAAATGCCGGAGAGCCATGCCATGCGCCGCCGGGTGTTTTGAGCGAGCGTGACACACCGCTTTGTGCCTGTACCTTTGAGCCATCGGCTACGGTGATATGTCCGACAAAGCCTGCTTGTCCGCCAATCATGCAATTTTTACCCATTTTGGTGCTGCCTGCAATGCCTGCTTGTGCTGCAATGACGGTATTTTCGCCGATTTCTACATTGTGGGCAATTTGAATGAGGTTATCGAGTTTTGCGCCGTCTTTGATATGTGTGGCACCCAAAGTAGCGCGGTCAATGACGGTATTGGAACCGACTTCTACATCTTTTCCTAAGATGACATGACCGATTTGAGGAATTTTTTTGTACGTACCGTCCTCTTGTGGTGCAAAGCCAAAACCATCGCTGCCAATGACAGCATTGGAATGTATGACGCAACCATCGCCAATGACACAATCTCGATAAATCCGAACACCCGGATGCAGGGTGACGTTTTTTCCGATAGTCGCGTTTTTTCCAATATACACTTGCGGATACACAGTCGTTTGTTTGCCAATCGTCACACCCTCAGCAACATAGCTGAATGCACCGACGGATACTTCAGCGGCTATTTGTGCGCTGGGGTGTGCATAAGCCTGCGTGTCTATGCCCGAAGTCTGTGGTATGGATTGTCCGAATTTTTCTAATAATAAACTCACACAACTATATACGTCGTCCACACGAATAAGTGTCGGATTGAGTGGTTTTTCCGGTTTAAAATCGCGACCAACGAGTAATACGGAGGCTTCGGTAGTATAGGCAAAGGGGTGATACTTAGGATTGGCAAGAAAACAAATATCGCCTGTCTGTGCTTCCTCTATTCGTGCCGGGCGTTGAATAACTGCTTTGGGATTGCCTTCTAATGTGCCGTTCAAAAAAACACTTATCTCTTGAGCTGTAATTTGCATGACTAAATGGTTAGAGTAATGGCTTTGATGTGGTCATTGAAGACCGTGGATACCTTTGTGTTATGAAAGTCAGATTCTGATTTACCATCAAAATTTTAACATTTCAATAACGTTCTAGTAATTATAAACTGAAATTGCTTGGAAAAAATTGTTTGTGAAAAGGTATTTTTTTAGAGATTAAAGAGACCACAAAAGGGAAAACACTTTGTTGAGAGAGGGGAGGTTTTTATTTTTCACTTCCCAAAAGTTTCTCGCTCATCTGTACTATAAGGTGAAAATCGTTATTATAATGTAAAATCCCGTCATTCGTCGGGACAAGTTGTAAAATAATAAATGTAAAATGTAAAAGTGTATAACGTGAATGTTTTTTAACAATAATTTGATTTTCAAAATTTTAAACATATAACAATTTAAAAATAAATAACTTCATGTCCTATCGACACTTTTACAACTTGTCTCGATGAAACGGGATTTTACATTTTGTGTTTTACATTTTACATTTTTCACCGCTTAATACATATCAGCGAAGTTTCTTTATCCTTCTTCAATGAAATGATTTCTCTTTTGCACAAAAAAAAATCACCCACCATCGAGAGACGGCAGGTGACTAAAACCAAATGAAACCCAAAAACTTCTTTATTATAGAACTGCCTTGTGGCAGTGATAATGTCTTCTACTTTTGTAAACGCACATTGACGTTTTTTGTTTTACCTTTTCGCACAATTTTTAAATTAACTGTGTCGCCGGGTCGGTGTCTTCCCACCAATTCTTGTAATTCGGGGGCAGTTTTGACTTGTTGCTCATCTACTGCTACGATAATGTCGTCAGGTAAAATACCTGCTTTTATCGCTGCGCCATTTTCTGCTAAACTGGCAACATAGACACCTTCTGTAAGGCTCACACCAAGTTCCTTAGCTATCTCACTATCCATACTCACAATATTAATGCCAAGAAATCCGCGTTGTGCTGCACCGTACTCAATAATATCTTCAACTACTTTATTGACAATATTGGCAGGTATGGCAAAAGAATAGCCTGCAAAACTTCCTGTACGTGTTTTTATCGCGGTATTGATACCTATCAAATCGCCTTCAAGATTAATCAAGGCACCTCCACTATTGCCGGGATTAACGGCTGCATCGGTCTGAATAAAAGATTCGATAGCTGTATTACCTTCCAGAATATTGATGTCGCGCCCTTTGGCACTGACGATACCTGCGGTAACGGTTGAGGTCAAATTAAATGGATTGCCCACTGCGAGTACCCATTCTCCGACTTTAACTTTATCCGAATTACTGAATTTCAAGGTCGGCAAGTTATTGTCTTCTATTTTCAAGACTGCAATATCGGTAGTCGGGTCAGTACCCAATACTTTTGCAGTAAATTTACGTTGGTCGTTTAAGGTTACGCTCACTTCATCCGCAAAATCTATCACATGATTATTCGTAACAATATAACCGTCTTTGCTTATTATCACTCCAGAGCCTGTTCCTTCTTGTGGCGGCATCTGCATACCAAAATCTCCAAAAAACTCACGGAAAATATCATTATATCCTCCTCCGTTATTATTTCGTTGTCTTACATTCGACTGTGTTTTTTTGGCAGTAATGTGTACTACGGCAGGCATTCCTTTTTCGGCTGCCTTTGTAAAACTATCCGGCGTATTTCCAGTAAACGCATTACTACTATTAGTAACGTTTGCAAGTTTAGAAAAGTTCACTTGCGCTGTTGTAGATGTTTCACTATTAGAAGTACAACACAATTGGTAGCTGCCTAAAGCGATGAAGCCACCCAATATACTTGCTAAAACTAAAAGCATCAATTGTCTCATGTCTGTCAATTACTTTTTATTAATGTTTGTCTTATCTTGTTGTGTCGTTAAGCACGCTAATATAATGGCAAATTACACTCCATTGTTATTATAAGCAAGTGCTTTAACATAAGATTAACGAGCATTTAGCACCGCACAATATAACAAATTTTGATTAAAAAATATAAAAGTAGCTGATAATGATACAAATAAAATCACTTTTGATTTTATTTCACCTATTTATTCGTAAGCAAAATACCAGTCGGTTTTAACAATTCGATTATTTGCTATAACAAAATAAAGATAGTCATGCCAACTTCGCCAAAAATAAATATGATAAACAATATCTTGATTTTCCTTAATTTTTGTCACTGCCTCAACCAACACATTATCTCTCAATCTAATGCCCTGTTCCACTCGTCGGGCATCAATAATCGTATCAGGCACACCCATGCAATGCTCCAATTGGTGTAGTGAATATCTGCCGCCACCCAACTCATTCTTCAATTCATCCATCGCAATGTACAAATCACTTTCCCAATGACGTAAACAAACCTTGTCTAAAGTTCGCATCTTCTTATACGCCTTCCCAAAATCCCTTAAACGTAGTTGTTGAAAAGCCAGAGACGATTTATCCGGCAAATATTGGCAGTCAGTATGTTTTTGTTGTGAATAGGCTGTATTCGACAGCACAATTAGTGCAAGTAAACCTATCATACGGATTTTTAACATAACATGTTTCAATTTATCCTACATTTTTTAAAAAAAATTTATAAGGAAAACACAAGTACCGTTTTTTTATTCCAATACAATTTTTAATTCAGCAAATTCGTCTTTTTTGCTTTCTAATTTTCGTTGGTGTTCTGCTGTGCCGTTGTTAATATAATCAATATCTTCTATTTTATCTTTTGCTTTATCAAGGCAGTTTCTATTTCTTGCTGTTCTGCTTCAGTGATGTCGTAGAGTCGATAAATTATTTGGTTTAATCGGGCTTCTAAATCTGCTGTTGATTGTTGTTGGGTTTTTGTTGTGAGGATTTCGTCAACTAAATCAATATAGGGTTCATAATCCATTCTTTGAGTTGGAATAATAAATTTTTCAATATTTTTCTTTTTCAAAACATAAGCACCACCTGCGGTATATTCACCTGTTTTGTCAAAATAGAATTGAAACAATCGGCTATTAAATAAGGCTAATAAAAACTTGATAGGAATTTTTTCGGAGGTTAAAAGGAATGATGCACTTGTCAAAAAATGTCCGTTATTATCATAAGCAAAGCCCCAAATACCTGATATTAAGCCCCAAATAATTTTTTCTTTTTCAAAATTATCAAAATAAGTATTTGCACACCTTTGCAATGCGTACCACTCATATCGTATCCCTGTTTCAGATTTATTCCTGTTATTTAATTCTTTTTTAAATTTACTTAAATGTGAATACAAATCAGGGTAATCGGTTTTGAATTTATCCTCTGCCTCAATTGATTTTTTGTTGATTTGGACATCTGAATGGAGTGGGAAATGCCAAGGAATAAATAATAACCATAATTTAGCATGAGCGTAATTGAACAAATGAATGTCTTTGCCTCTCAAAACAGGTTTGAGAAATTCAATGTTTTTCTTATGTTTTGATAACTTATTATAAATTAGTTCATCAACAATAAAAGCATCATCAAAGCCTGTTGTTATTCCACGTTTGATATCAATACTCGCAATTTCACCGAGCGGTTTCCCCGCTTTCTTTATTTTATCCAATAGTTTATTTTCTGACGGACTATTAAACATCCACGCAAGACTATTCTTCAGATAATTTTTCGGGAATGTCGTTGTTCGCTTTGACAGTTCTTGATTAAATACTTCGTTGGTCACGAGTTCTTTATAAAATTCCACGTATCGTAATTCTGTCTCAGTTTCTTGTTTATCAATATGAAATATTGCAGTAGAGACAAGTGCCTCATCAAATACCGGAACTTGTTCAAAATTAATGTACTCGTTGTTTTGATATTTGGATAAAAATGAGCGTAATTTTTTACCGTATTCAGTATTAAAAAATTTATTGGTGTTGATGTAGGCGAGTTGTCCGCCTTTTTTCGTAATCTCCATTCCTTTTTCAAAGAAATAAACGCTAATATCGGCGGTGCCTGAATACGTATTATGATAGATTGATTTCAAGTACGGACTAATATAGCCCAATTCGCGGTGCTGTATATAAGGCGGATTGCCAATTACAATATCAAATCCGTAATCATCTCCATTGCCATTTTGAAATGTGCCTATAATTTCGGCAAAATCAATATTCCAATCAAACAACACAATGGGTTTTCCTAAATCAGGGCTATAATCAATTTCACGTTTTATTTTTTTCAATAATGCTTTTTTCTCTAATAATTCATTGCGTTGTTTTTCTTCTTTTTGGCTTAATTGTTTATCCAAGCGTTGTTCGGGGTCGAGCGAATTGAGTTTTTCATCAATTTGTAGCATTTCTATCTCAAACTTTGCTACCAATAAATCTGCCTTTGCCCTGTTTATGGTAGATGCCAAACCGATTTCCTGATTATAATTTTTAGCATGAAAAATCGCTTGTTTTTTATCTCTTATGATGTCTATGGATTGATTAATAATACCAACTTTATCACTGATAGACCTTATATTATCTGCAAGTCGCTTGCGCTTCCAATCAATGATAATAGGCTGATTTTCATACACCGGTACTAAGCTATTCCCCTCGACAATTTTATACTCCAAGTTGGGCAATGTCTCCATTGTTCGGAAATTGCTCTCTGGTGTATAGTAGGCATTTTTCAGCAATTCAATCCAAAGTCGCAAGCGACAAATCTGTACTGAATTCGGATTTATATCGACCCCATATAATGAACTTTCGATGAAATTTTGTTTTTCTCTAAAAAGCGTGACTTGCACTTTTTGCAGTTCAGGGTCAATCGTTCTTATGCCGTTTTTGTAGTCTGTTTTATATTCAAATTCCTGATGGGCAACTCGCTTATTATAAATTTTCAACTCATCGTTTTCTACCGCAACCCAATATTGCAGCGGTTGATTTTCATTGTCGTATAATATTTCGAGTTCTGATTTTGCACAAATTAATTCGTTCAGCACTGAAACCAAAAAATGCCCTGACCCCACTGCCGGGTCACAAACCGTTATCTCATTGACCAACTGATTGAACCGCTGAATATCCTCCGTTTTATATTTTGATTTCGTAAACTGTTTGACCTCATCAAAGTTGCTTGCATTCAACTCAAATTGCTCATTAAATTTTCTAACGATAGCATTACGAACCACTTTGCGACTCATATACATCGTGATGTAGCTGGGCGTATAAAACGAACCATCTTTGTAGCCGTTCAGTTTTTCAAATATTTTGCCTAAGACCGAAGCATTGATTAAATCCTTCGTTTTGTGTTGTACTTCCTGTTTTAGGGGTTCGCCAAAATTGTAAGCATCTAGGAATAAAAGTAAATATTTGAGCGGTGGCAATTCATTTCGGGTGTCGGTTAGGGCAGTATTTTTGAAAATCGGCATGGTGAGGTCATCTCTCAAACCCGAAATTCTACCGTAAATAATTTCTATATATGTAATCTGAAAAAGGCTACTATTTAGATATGGAATATGTTGGAAATCAATATCTAAAGACGCACCTCTCGTATCGGCAGGCGTATTTAATACGTGGAAAAATAGCGTTGCAAGTTTATTTCCGTTTTTAATAATTTCGGGTGTCAAAAAACGAAAGGTCTTTTTGTCGCTGTGGTAGCTTTCCAATTGACCTTCCAATAATTTGAGAAATAGTATTCGATTAATCCAAATAATACACAATTCCAATGCCTTATCGAAGTCGCTTTCTTGTTCCAAAAATCGTTTTTCGCCCTCTTCCTGTAAATGTATCGGGCGTTCAAAAATGATTTTTTGTATGGCATTCTCTATAAATGAACCTTCACTTCTTTCATTTTTTGGCAATCTGCCAATCAAACGTTTCCCGTTTTTTTCAGACTCTTTCAGACCAAGTATATAAAGTAGTTCGTTGTAAAATTTCTTATTCAGTTCGCTACCATCTCGCTCTGATTTTTCCTTTAATAAAGTCTGAGGCGAAAAAAAACGATAAGAATTTTTTACATATTTAAATTTTTCAGTAATATTAAACTCCTCTATATCATTGGTTTGGAGTGCTTCATTGATTTCGGTAAGTAAATTATCGGTACACCAAAAACACGAAAACTTAATTTCGGTATTCTCCTCATTTTCTATAAAATTTTCAACTTGCTGGTAGAAATCGCTTATCGAAGTACCGCTTTGTGTTTTAAAATACCAATCTTCAAAATTTTTCCCCAAACTGCTTTTATAGAATAATTGGTGAAACTCAACAGCATCAAACAAATAAAAATTTTCGGTATCTGTAATGAGAATATTTTTTATGTTGAAATTTTGTTTTTCAGTGATTTCCGTCAAAAAGTAAGTGACTGCCTGAAAAAACGATTTTCGTTTAAAGTCAGTTGGAGTGATAAAGTCCTTTTTATCTAAAGGGCTTTTTACTTCAATTAATACCGATGTTTTTGAAGAAGCTTTTTTGTTTGCTGCAATAATTAAATCTGCTTCTCCTTTTTTGTAAGGGCGATTACCGATATAATTTTCTTTATAAAATGTGTTTTTTAATAAACTTTTCAGTTCGCTTTCAAATGCTTTTTCATTTTTACTGTCTTGTTGCTTTAATATTTGTACTTGAGTAACAAAATCCTGTAACTTAGGTAGGAAAACGTTTTTGAAATCTTCAAACTCTATTGGTAAGTTGCTGTATGTTTCTATTTGTTTAGGTGTAATCATTACTTGTAATTTCGATTTTTATTTGGAGTTAAAGGTAATGATTTTTTACTTTTTTATTACCAAAAACAAAAAGGGTCACTCACACTGTGAATGACCCTTCAATAAGATTGGCGGCAACCTACTCTTCCACCCTTTCGGGCAGTACCATCGGCGCTCAGGGGCTTAACTTCTCTGTTCGGAGTCATCCTCATTATTCAGTTTTGCTCCCTTTATTTTCTTCAAAGATTGTAAGATTTCATCTTTTGTCGGAATTTTCCCTTTTAGTTTTTCGGGAAGTTGTTGGGTCAATCTATATTCTGCCACGCCTATAGGTTTGTTGCTGGCTTTTAGAGCATATTCTACTTCAATATCATCTTTTTCAGGACAAAGAATTATCCCAATGCTTGGATTATCGTCCGCTTCTTTCACCGTATCATCCATAACTTCCAGACAAAAATTCATTTTTCCTGCAAATTCCGGTTCAAATTCTACCACTTTCAAATCTACTGCGACTAAGCATTTTAAAATACGATGATAAAATAACAGGTCGAGAAAATACTCTTTGTCTCTGAGTTTGATTCGATACTGATTTCCGATAAAACAAAAGCCATATCCAAGTTCCATAAGAAAATTTCTGATATGTTCTATTAACTGATTTTCTAAGATTCGCTCCGAAATTGGCTTTGTGATACCTAAGAAGTCTAAATTATATTCGCTTTTCAAAGCTTCCGTTGCTTGTTCGGATAGGTGAACAGGCAATGCGCTCTCAAAATTATGCTGTTTGGAGTTCAATAAATGATATTCGTAAGCATTTGCCTTGATTTGGTTGAGCAATACGGCTCTGCTCCAAGCCATTTTTATAGTTGCTTCCAAGTAATATTTGCGTTCTTCCTGTATTCTAACTTTTGAAATTATCAACAAATTCTGACTCCATGGCACTTGGAGTGCCAAGCGGAGTAGCTCGGGAGTATCTTTATATTCCAAATAAAACTGACGCATCCGCCATAAGTTTTGAGACGAATACCCCTTTACACCGTTTATCACTTTATTGATGTCCTTCGACAAATCATCAACAATAGATTTTCCCCAGCCTTGCGCCTCTTGGCTTTCAACTATCAATTTGCCGATTTCAAAATTTAGAGAAAGTTGATGTTCGGTTAGCGATTTGTAGGCTTTTATACGTGTCCGGTCAATGACTTGGATTACCTTGTCAAACAGTTTTTTGTAACTTGTAATTTCTGACATATTACGTTTTGTTAAATCTCTCACAGGTGTGAGAGATTTTGATTTTTGTGCTAAGGAAAGCTGCATTCCCCGAAATTCATAAAAGGATTAATTTTTTCAAAGTTAACCAAAGTCTTGAAAATATATAAACATATCCGAATTAGACTTTGGACAGAGGAAATTGGGGAATTAGGAAATTAGGTAATCCCGATAACTATCGGAACGTTTTTAAATTTTTACAAAAAATAATTAATTACATGTTTTATTTTGATAATAAAATTTATCTAATTGATTATCAATAAGTTACAGATTTAAACCTAATTTCCCAATTTCCTAATTCCCATTTTGTCAAAAGTCCAAATTTATTAGCGGCTCTAAAAATCCGCATTCCATTCACTTTAATCGCTTCATCAACCGATTAGTGATTTGCAGAAAATGCTCTTCGGTGATGATGCCCATGAGTTCCCCGTCTTTGACAACGAGCAGACAACCGACTTTGTGTTGTTGCATTTTTTCTAAGGCTTTATCAATCAGCGCATCGGGTGCTACGGTAATCGGGTTGGTAATCATAATATCGCGCACCAGAGAAATGGGTTGCTCATTAAGACAGTCGTCTTTGCGGGTAAAGTGGTTGAGCAACATGCTCGACGTGACCAAACCGACCATTTGTCCTTTGGTATCTTCAACGGCGATGTAGCGGGTTTTGCGCCAGTTCATCATGTCGGCTACGAGGTCAAGAATATCGTCTTTTTGTACCGTAATCAGGTCGGTATTCATAAATTCGGAAACAACAAGGCTGGTTGGCATATATTCGTTGATGTCTTCTAAATTTGGCAGCGTCCATTTGTGTACAGGGATGCCCTTTTTCTGATTTTGGACAGTGGCGGCGGTGAGTACCGTCAGGGCTTCGTCGTGGTTGGTTTCACCGATGAGTTTGGTGTAGGTCCGCAATGCCCAACGCGCACCTGTGCAGTGTTTTTGGGCGCGTTCTTTTACGATGCCCAAGTATTTATCAATGTCTTTGGTATCTACTTTTCTGTATTTGAGTCCTTCGCGGGCAATGGGCAAAAGTTCTTTCAGAATCAGGTCAGGAGCAGAGATTTTTTTGTCTTTAAACCATGTAAATTTGGAATCCAGCCCCGTGCGAGAAGCCTTCCCGAAATTGTCGCTGGCATCGGCAAAACTCATTTGTTTTCGGATGTCATCATGCTCCAATGCCAAGCCTGTCATCGCACCAAGCCAGAAGGCAGCACTCGCCATTTCGTCCACTACGGTAGGTCCGGCAGGTAGTACGCGGCATTCGATACGCAGGTGCGGTTCCATACCCGAAGGTGCGCCATAGCAAGGACGATTCCAACGATAAACCGTACCATTATGAACCTGTAGAGCTTTGAGCGCAGGGACTGCGCCTTTATTCAACATTTCTATCGCATCTTCTTGTGTATTAGAACTTAATAATACACGAAAACGCATAATATCTTCTTTGTAAATTTCCAGAATACTATCTTGCAACCAGTCTTTCCCAAAGCTGACACGCGGGCTGCGCTCGCGTAGGTGGTCTTGCGAAGCACGGGTATCGAGTGACTGTTGGAAGAGGGCGATTCGG
Organism: uncultured Saprospiraceae bacterium; assembly: GCA_938028705.1. Lineage (GTDB taxonomy): Bacteria > Bacteroidota > Bacteroidia > Chitinophagales > Saprospiraceae > JAHDEO01. Next base: position 18,812 of record CALIZI010000077.1, read on the forward strand.
GTCTCGTGCCACAGTCTTTTACCAAATAAAATCGGCGAATTGGCAGAGATGGCAATGACAGGTGCGGCGAGGGCTTGGGCGATGTTGTACATCTTCACAAACTCGTCGGGGGCTATCTGCAAATGGACTTGAAAACTCGTGTTGCAGGCTTCGAGCATGGGCGTATCGTGCTTGACAAGCAGTTCATCAATACCCGATAATCGCAACTCGTAAAAGTCGCCTGCACGTTGTTCATTAATGGCTTCCATCAGGGCATGATAGCGTGGTATATCTGTCAGGTTTTCATAGACCAAATCAAATTTGCGAAGTGTGGGCATGATGCCGCAAAGTAATATTTCGGTATCTAGTTCATTCGCTTTTTTACGAATAATACCAAGCCGTTTTTGGATTTCATCCTCCATTTTACTGAGGCATTTGCCCTTGAACTCGTGCGGCGTAAGGGTGATTTCGAGGTTGAATTTACCAAGTTCGGTTTCTGCCCAGTTGTATTTTTTAAGTTTTTTGAGGATGTCCTTTGCATTGGTCGAAGGTTTCCATTGCTTGTTGACCAGACACATTTCCTGCTCGGCACCGATGCGTGTGATGCCCGTTTCAAATTTATCATTATCGAGCATGTACTCCAATGCTTGTACATCATTGAGCAAATTCCGCATAAAAACACGCATTTGCTTTTCGTCCGTCATTTTTGATACGTTGAAATCTCCCATGGCTTTTGTGTTGTGGTGTAATAGTGTTGTAGTATCGTGGTGAAGATAGGGAGTTTTTTTGTAATTTTAAATATAATAAATGTGTATCATTTTGTAAACGCTAACAGAAGGTGAAAGCGTGTGAGTTCAAATACAGTTTCTTATCATCCCGATAAAAAAGATTCATCATTTCAAATAAGATGATTTTATTGAATATTGATGGGTATGCCTGATATTTTGGGGTGGAATGGTATCATATACACTGTATAAAGTTCAAGTTCAAGCGCAAGTTCAAAATCAACTTTAAGTATTTTCTTTTGGTTCTTTGACAATTTTTTCAAAAAGGATTTCTGCCCTGCACCCAAACCTATAAGGTTTTTGGAAACCTTATAGGTTTTACATTGACAACCAAATATTTAAACTTTATTATTTTTTTTAATTAGAAAGCTAATTTTCTTTTTTTGCAAAAATTATTAAAGAATCGCATTTTCCTTCATTCATCATCAGAAACGTATTTATGATAATCGTCACTCATGCTATCGTGTGTACCCCATCCAAAATTAGAAGCACTTTGTACAAGTTCTTCACAATATATTTTATAATAAGATGTAAGTCGTTCTTTTGCAATCATTTTACAGGCTTCATGGAAGCTACTTTCCAATGAATTGTAAAACGGCTCATCAATATCTCCATAAGCATTTGTGAATTTCAACATCATTTCGACACGATACAACAACAACTCAACGACATCCTTTTGATGAATCGCGATTTTCTTAAAATCCTGCACCACCTTTTTTGAAACACTGTTCCTTGCACGCCCGTGTCCTCGTGTCGGAAAATACTCTTTTTCAATTTTTGCTTTGTATTCTGCCAAAATTTTTTCGGAATTATCGCCCAATTCCATTTCATAATATTTCTTGACATCAGGAAATTTGTCATACAGTTTTTTGACTTCCTTTATCAATTCTTTTTCTGTAAGGCTATTTAAATATTTGTTCAGTTCTTTTTTCATTTTACACTCAAATTGAATTTGAATAATTGTCAAATATACAAAGAAATGCAAAAGAAGAAGGCGATTCGTTTTGTGAATCGCCTTTTTCTTCCTGAACTTGATACTTAAACTTGCGCTTGTACTTTACAAATGTATCACCTCACCATAAGCTGCTGCCGCTGCTTCCATAACTGCCTCACTCATCGTCGGGTGCGGATGTATGGCTTTGATGATTTCGTGTCCAGTGGTTTCGAGCTTGCGGGCAGTCACGATTTCTGCAATCATTTCGGTGACATTTGAACCTATCATGTGTGCGCCCAAAAACTCGCCGTATTTGGCATCAAAAATGACTTTTACAAAGCCTTGTTTTACGCCGCCTGCGCTCGCTTTGCCCGATGCCGAGAAGGGAAATTTACCGACTTTGAGTTCGTAACCCGCTTCTTTTGCTTGTGCTTCGGTGTAGCCGACAGAGGCAATTTCGGGTTGACAATAGGTACAGCCGGGAATGTTATTATAATCAATCGGTTCGGGATGATGCCCTGCGATAGCTTCTACACAAGTGATGCCTTCTGCGCTCGCTACGTGTGCCAATGCAGGACCTTTTACGATGTCGCCAATGGCATAAATACCGTCCACATTAGTACGATAAAACTCATCTACCACGACTTGTCCACGCTCGGTTTTCACGCCCAATGTCTCCAATCCAAGCCCTTCTACATTCGTTGCTACGCCTACTGCGGAAAGGACAACTTCACAATCTATTGTTGATAATTTATTGTCTTTCAATGTTTTATATTCCACCTTACATGCTTTGCCTTTTGTATCTACTTTCTCGACAGAGGCTTTAGTTAATATCTGAATGCCCGACTTTTTGAATATCTTGGTCAACTCTTTCGATACATCAGCATCTTCATTCGGAACGATTCTATCTGCATACTCTACTATCGTAACTTTCGCCCCCATCGCATTATAAAAATATGCAAACTCCACTCCTATCGCACCTGCACCTACTACGACCATTGACTTAGGCATTTTGTCCAATGACATCGCTTTGCGGTATTCGATAATCTTCTTGTCATCAATCGGCAGATTGGGCAACTCGCGTGCGCGTCCGCCTGTGGCGAGTATGATATGTTTGGCTTGATAAAGTTTCTTCGCGCCTTTATCGTCCGTTACTTCTACTTGCTTTCCGGCAGCCAATTTGCCATAGCCCATGAGTACATCAATGTTATTTTTTTTCATCAAAAAAGTGACACCTTTACTCATGCCATTCGCTACATCGCGGCTGCGTTTGACAACCTTTCCGAAGTCTGCTTTTGGTGCGCCGACCTCTATGCCGTAGTCCTCTGCATGTTGGATATATTCAAAAACCTGTGCGCTTTTGAGTAGTGCTTTCGTCGGGATACAGCCCCAATTCAAACAAATACCACCCAATGATTCTTTCTCCACAACGGCAGTTTTCAAGCCCAATTGTGAGGCACGTATGGCAGCTACGTATCCGCCCGGACCGGAACCGATAACTATTACATCGTAATTCATATATTAATTTGATAAGTGTTTTAAGAATAAATGATGAACGGTAATTCAAAGTTTGAGCGCAAAGGTAATGAAGATTTATCACATTTATTAAGGAATATAACGCATTGTCTTTCAGCCGTCATCAGTTTGACAGAATTGCCTTATATTTGTGATTATAATTTAATTTTATGAGATACGTCGAACTTTTTTTATTATTTATTTTATTGCCTTGTAGTTTTTTATTGGATTATCCAATACCGATAAAAGTAGCTTTGGCTTTAGCGGGTTTTGCCTTTAGTATTTGGGTGGTGGTACGGGATAAACCCGTCAGAAAAGCAGTCTTGTGGAGTATCGGTACTTGGGATTTTTGGAAAAAATTGTTACTTCGGCTCTTGGTGGGTATCGTAGCGGCTTTTGTGCTGATGTATTTTTACAAACCCGATATGATGTTCGTGATTTTTCAAGACCTCAGATTATTTTTTATTATTGTTTTTATTTATTCGTTGCTGTCTGTTACCGCACAAGAATTTGCCTATCGTACTTTCTTTTTTCATCGCTACCGCGACTTATTTAACAATTCTACTATCTTCCTGATTGTCAATGCTTTTTTATTTTCATTGGCGCATATTATGTTTGAAAGTCCGATGGTGTTACTGATGACTTTTGTGGGCGGTTTATTCTTTGCTTATACATACAATAAAACAAAATCTTTGCTTATTGTATCCATCGAACACGCCATTTATGGTCTGTGGCTTTTTGCACTCGGCATCGGCGATTTACTGGCATTTCCTATGCCTAGCTAAATAACAAATAACAAGCTCCAAATTCCAAATTTCCTTACTCAAAATCAACTGAAGACACTATGAATGAATCACCTGTCACCGATTTATCACCTATCATTATGACCGAAGAGCGCGAAGCCCGCTTCAAAAAGGTCATCAGACAACGACAAGTTGACCTGACGGTGATTCTCGAAAATGTGCATGACCCACACAATATAGGCGCAGTGATGCGGACTTGCGAATCGGTGGGAATTGGAGAGTTGTATGTACTTTATACCGATATGAAAGTAGAACATTTGGAGGTAGGAAAAAATAGTGCATCGAGTTCCAGAAAATGGGTGAACCTTCATTTGTATGAAGACCGCGAGACGTGTTTTGCAGACGTGCGACGAAAGTATAAACGCATATTTGCTACCCATCTCGGACACGATTCGGTGTCACTATATGATATGAATTTATCGGAATCCGTCGCCTTACTTTTTGGCAATGAACGCGACGGCGTGAGTGAAGCATCTTTACAATTGTGCGATGGGAATTTTGTGATTCCTCAAATGGGCATGATTAAAAGTCTGAATATATCAGTAGCCTGTGCTGTAACGCTTTACGAAGCACTTCGTCAGCGCATTAAGGTAGGAAAATATGATACATCATTGCTTACGGAAATGGAGCAGGAAGCTATGTTTGAGGATTATGCAAGGCGGGGAAGGCGAACTAAGTAACTACATGACCGCATATTTGGAGTGTGGTCGCACAGATGCCGGACGAAAGCCAAGTACAAAGTGTTTTTTCGGAATATCATATTCTTCTAAATCTTCATCAATCAAAATTTCCGTATTGTTTTGTTGTACCCAAATATTACCTGTTTTGGGGTGAATATCAAGGTGTATAAGCACTTCATAAATAAATTTTTGTTTAGCCCACCCAATTATAACCAACTGAAAATGATTGTGTTTAGTGTCAGTTATCGCCTGATAAGTCGCATCATTACCAAGTGCGTGATTATACTTGTATGTCAATCCTTCTACATATTCTGAAAGAATTTTTTGATGTTTTTCTATTTTTAGCTTAATGTTTTCCATTCCACAATTTTTTTTGTTTCTGTGTCATAAATAATCAATTTGACTTCAAAGTCTTTTACCATGAGTAATTTGGTTATTCATAAATTTACTCATTTTCTACCAATGATACAAACTAAATACGGGTTACGAATTTTATTAATCCGTAACCCGTACACTTCACAATCCCTCAATCTCAAATTGAATTATTGGGCATGTTTAGAAATATAGTTGACACTTTGAATAAGGAAAAAACACTATACTCCGTTTACTAAATTTTTCGATTTTGGTAAACGTGAACAAATCACAAAAATCAATAACTACCTAAATATCAGTGTTTTATGTACGTTTACTAAACTCTTTGAAGTTTAGTAAACGGAGTGCTTAAATATTATTTTTATCCTAAAATGAAGTCAAAAAAGTGTCAACTACTTTTCTGCAAAATCTAAATATGCCAATTATTGTTTAACAAATTTGACCACTTCTTCGCCAAGAAGCTCACCAGATATGCTTATGGCATAATGACCGCTTACCCATTCACTACAATTCACATCAATATAATTCTCACCTTCATGGAGTTGAACCTGATTGTTGTAAATCATCCTGCCGGTCAGGTCATACACTTGCATATCAACTGACTCTTGTGCAGATGATTGTATGTAAATTTTGGCTTGTTCGGCAGCAGGTTGCGGGAAGACGCTTGTTTCGTTCAATACACTTATAAATTTCTCTACGACGACCTTACTATACGCTTCTTTTCCTTCTATATCTATCATACGAAGGCGGTAGTAATTATCGCCATTTGCAGGTGTCGTATGCGTATAGGTATATTGTTGTTTTTCACTGCTTGTGCCTGCACCTTCGAGGGTCTTGATGGTTGAAAAATCAATACCATTCGTAGAATGTTCTAAGGCAAAATACTCATTATCCCTTTCGGTTTCGGTCGTCCAGTCCAGTTGAATATTGGAGCGTTGGCGGGTAGCTTTGAGGTCTGTCAATTCCACAGGCAGACTCACCTCCAATAATGAGAATGTAAACCCTGTACTTCCACTATCGCCTGTCGTCATCCCATTACCATTGACAGCAGTGGCACCAACGTGGACATTGACAACTCCATCGGCAGGTTTTTCATTCAAAATATAAATAAATGAAAGGAGATTATCGCTACTGATTCCATTGTGCTCAATGTATGTTCTGCCATTCGATAGTGTAATCTGTTTGGCATTGTCTGAGAGGTCAAAATAAGTTACATCCATAGGATTTCCCATGCCATCCATCATAATCAACTGAAAGCCATATCCTGCGGGCGTTCCCATAGCTGTACTGAACTCAACTTCCATATACGTTGGGTCAAAAACTATGTATTCATAAGGTAATGTTCCTGTAAAAGATGTCAATTCAATTTGTACTATTCCATAGCTACCCGCCAGATTGTGACAACCGCCACAGACCTGTCCGGTTTCGCCGGGCGCACCTGTAAAGCCCATATCAACTTGAGCACCGGGTCCGTTGGAGTAACCTGTAAATAAAAATAATAAGGTAGCAGCTAATACTGTAAAGAAAAGGGTGTAAATATTATGTAAATTCATACTGGACTTGATTTAAAAAATTAGATAAAATGAGTTTGATTAATGTCTAAACAACCGCCTAAGTGCAGTTATTACCTGCGTTTTGGGGATTTTTGATATAAAAAATAATATACGAATTGTTTTATTTTTAAACAAAAAACATATTATATAATAATTCATTATTAAATAAAAAATATTTATAATATTATTTAAATATATTTATGTAATTAAAAATTACAATTAGTTTAATTTTTTGAAAATTATAAAATAAATATTTTCAAAATATCAATTAATCATTTGACTATCAATTAGTTATAATTTTCATTTTCTACTTTAAAAAAATCTCCGAAACTCTGGTTGTTATATATAGTTCATATTTTTATTCAAATGGTTGCATACAAATAATAAATGATATATAATATTTTTTAAATCAAAAATATATGATAGCTCGTGCATCCATTGGCATCATTTATGCCACTTAATGAATACCCACCTTCCAGTATCAATATTTCAACCCTGTCACAAATTCTCACTTTTTAAACCATATTCAAGACGAATTTAATGCGTCATTTATGGTGAATATTCATCATTATTTTTAAGGAACAAACGTAAACAACAAACCGCATATAACGCAATCAGTCTCGTGTTGATTGATAGCTCGTCATGCGTATATCATTATAAGGGAAAAAATTGGAAACATCTGATAAAAGTAAGCAATGAAAAAAATTATAACATTTTTTGGGCACAAGAATATTTTGACTGCCTTATTCTTATTTATTACTATTCACAGTTTTAGTCAAACAACTACTTGTGTAACTATCAATACAAGTATAGACGATGTAGAAGAAGAGCCTAATGTCGGTAATATCATAGATGACGTAAGTTTAGATTTGGATTTGGGTGAAGATAATGCAAAAATTGTCGGGCTTAGGTTCAATAATATCAATGTACCGCAAGGTGCTTTGATTACGAATGCCTATATTCAGTTTACAGCCGAAGAAATCGGTACGCTAGCTACCAACCTGACTATTGTAGGAGAAGCAGTGGATAATGCCAGTCCATTTACAACGACCGCCTACGATGTATCATCCCGAACAAATACCGGATCGTCAGTCAATTGGCTAGTGCCTGCATGGAATACCATAGGAAGTGCCGGAATTGATGAACAAAGTCCTAATATTGCAAATATTATTGGAGAAATTATCAGCAGACCCGGATATGTACAAGGAAATTCCATCGCTTTAATTGTCACAGGAACAGGTAAGCGAGCGGCTTATCCTTATGATGCTTCGCCCGCAGAGGCTCCGGAATTGTGTATTACCTATTGCAATGATGCAAACAATGATGGAATTTGTGATAACATTAATCCTCTTGCTACCTCAAAAATCGTTATCAATGAAGTCAACTATCGCTCCCTTGAAATTCAGAAAGACATAGAATTTGTCGAAATATATAATGCCGACAGCGCAACAGTTGACCTGACAGGCTGGCAATTGACTGATGGTATCGCTTATCAATTTCCAGCCGGTACCGTCATCAATCCCGGTGATTATCTTGTTATCTGTGCTGACCCTGCTGTTTGTCAATCTGAATTCGGAATTACAGGCGCACTCGGTCCTTACACAGGAGGATTAAGCGGTGGCGGTGATGATGTTATTTTAAGAAATGATTATTTCAAAATTGCAGATAAAGTAGATTATAAAGGTTGGCAAGAATGGCCCAACGTTCGATATAATGACTATACTACTCAACAATATGATGCAGCTACGGCTACTTACTACGATGAAAAAACAAAAGTATCCACTTCTATCCAAAAAATAAATCCCGAACTACCCGGCAATCATGCCGGAAGTTGGTCGGCAGCTATACCTAGTCCTAATGCTCAAAATAGTAATGTTTATAAGGCTAATTGGACGGATATTCCGGTTATAAAAAATGTCTCAAAAAGCCCTGACCAGCCCGTATCCGGTGATATTGTACGTATCAAAGCGGATATGACTAATATTGATAATATCGTCGGTAGCCTATCGCTTACCTTAGAATATCAAACCGTAAATCCCGGAAGCTATATTCACAAAACCGATATTCAATACGATACCAACTGGACATCTATCCCCATGTACGATAATGGTCTAGGCGCAGATTCTACAGCGAATAATAATATATATACTGCCGCTATTCCTGCATCCGTTCAACAACATCGGAGACTAATCAGATATAGAGTAAAAGTCTCCTCACCGGCTCACGATGTCATTTATCCTGACCAAAATCATACGGAAAGCAATTACGCTTATTATGTATATGATGGCTACCCGCTTGTCAATGGAACTTATGATATTAATCAGGTCAATCCTATGCAAGAAATTACTGTTATTACGGCAGATACTACTTCAGCCAAATACATAGGACCCGGCAATGGCATTGACAATACGGGGCAATACACAGGATATGAATATTTGGGAGAAGGAACAATTGTCTATAATGGTAAAGTATATGACCACATTCGCTTCCGGCCACGCGGACGTACTAGAGGTAGGGCAGCAAGAACGAAGCCGGGTGTCAAATTTGACCTCAATTCTGAGCGTGGCATTACCCCACAAGATGACTGCGGTGAAGAATATGAAGAAGAACGCGGCAAATTGACACTATCCGGCACTTATATCAATGACATCACTACACATGGTATGACCGAATCTGTCATTCACAAAGTGCTTCAACTAAACGGTGCTATGGGAAGAGATGTGGACTATACTCAATTTCGGGTCGTTGACCAAAGCACCGAAACCGGAGCGGGAGGTGATTTTTGGGGGGTCTTTCTTATTTTAGAAAATTATGATGGCGAATATCTCGAAGAACACAATCGGGCTGACGGTAATATTTGGAGATACAAAAGAGCCGGACTCAACCCTCACCGAATGACCCATCAGGGAGATTTTCCCGGTACAGACAGTATCGGTGCATGGACTCAAAACGTTGTCGATGCCGATATGAAGCATCTTATCAATGATAAAGTCGCCAATCTCTTTTTAGGACAAGGTGCCACCAATTACGAAGGCAAACACGCTCAAAGAGACTATTACAACTCCGAGACCGGAAAATGGTGTATATGGTACGGTGACTATGATACTACCTTCGGAATGTCTTATGATGACGGCACGTTTTTCCCAAGAAGTGGCTCCGACCCAAATATACCTATACTTCTGGTGCAAGATATGACAGGCGTAGAGATTGAATATAAAAACGCTATGCGTTCCGCTTATGATTTACTATTCAATCAAGAACAAGTCGATTTTCTGATAGACATGGAATCCAAAAAAATCTACGACCCCACTGCGGCTTATGATTGGACAGACCTCGACCACAGCCGCTGGAATCAGACCTATGACTTAGGTAATGTAGATGCACACATTGCCTGGTACAAACAATGGTTCAGTGACCGCGGAACCCACCTCGCTGCAACAGATACTATGCAAGGTTTTTACGACATCAACATACCCGACCAACCCTTCATTACACTCACAGGCAGCGGGGCATTGGATGATTTGACTTTTAACAACTCCGCTTTTTCCGACCCGCAAGGCGCAGCTACTTTTGCAACACTCGAATGGAGAGTAGGAGAATGGAGCGACCCTGCCAATCCCGTTTACGCCTCAATATGCGAACCCAAATACGAAATCGAAACCAAATGGACTAGCGGCGAAATCACGACATTTTCCAATACCTATACCATACCTGCCGATGCACAATTAAAAACAGATAGAACCTATAAAGTCAGAGTTCGTTACAAAGACAATACTGGCAGATGGAGCCATTGGAGTGACCCCGTACAGATAGTACCTACGCCCGCTACACCTGCTAATTATGATATTGTCATTAATGAAATTATGTATAATGACGATAATTGCTGTGGTGGCGAATACGTCGAAATTTATAATACAGGTAATAGTTCGGTGAGCTTGGATAATTTTAAATTCACCGAAGGAATAGACTATGACTTCCCTAAAGGTACAAGTATGGCGGCGGGTAGTTATATTGTACTTGCCAAGGACAGTACACTTTTTGTACAAAAATACGGGTATTCGCCTTTCGGCGATTATGGTGGCACACTCTCCAATAATAGCGAAGACATCGTATTGGAAGCTCCATATAGAATAGTTGTTGATACTGTCAGGTATTTTGACGATGGTGTTTGGGACGAAAATCCTGACGGAAGCGGCACTTCCCTCGAATTGCTCGACCCATATTCCGATAATGCTGACCCTGTCAATTGGTTCCGCTCCGATTTCTCCTGCGGTACACCCGGCGCACCCAACTCGCGTATATGTACAGGTACAGCAGAAAGCATCGTCATCAATGAAATTAACTATAATAGCCCCAACTCACCCAATGCCGGAGATTGGGTAGAATTGCATAATGCAACAGCCGCAGCCGTTGATATTTCCAATTGGGAATTTTATGACGGCGACAATCAATTTATCATTCCTGCAGGAACAGTCATACAGCCTGACAGCTTTTTAATACTGACAGAAAATGATACATTATTTACCAATGTATTCCCTCATGTCACCAGCTATATAGGCAATCTTGATTTCGGATTCTCCAATGGCGGTGAGCGCATTTCTTTATTTGATGAAAATAAATGCCTCTCCGATTATGTTGCCTACGATGATGATATGCCCTGGGATACCATTCCTGACGGCAACGGACCTACACTATCACTCATCACCCCTAATTCCGATAATGCTCTTTATCCCTCGTGGGAAAGTTCATCGAATATCAACTCCCCTAATGGTACACCCGGACGCGCCAATACCCGATGTCTCACACAGCAAATCATAGCATCTGATACCGTATGTGTAGGGCTATCTACCTTGCTTACTGTTAATATTCCTGACCCCAATGTGAATTATAATTGGCTCACCTTCAATGGTGTATCAACTTCTCCAACATCAAATTCGACCAATGTAACATGGAATTCGCCCGGTACATATACCATACAATTAATTACAAAATATTATGAATGTACAAGAATTTATAATAAACAAATAGTCGTACAAAATTGCAATAGCGGACCAAGTTTGGTCGTAGATAATTTTATAACAACTGAAGATGTTACACTCAATAATGGCATCAGCTTACTGGCTAATGATACCCCCGATCCCGAAGGTGATGCCTTGACAGCAAATCTCGTATCCAATATTGTACCTTCCAATGGCACAGTGATAGTCAATGCCAATGGTACATTCATATACACCCCCAATCCTGATTTTAATGGTACAGATAGCTTTGAATATGAAGTATGCGACGATGGCATACCCGTAGCTTGTAACACAGAAATGGTTTACATCACTGTTGTACCTGCCAATGATGCACCTATAGCCGCAGACGATACTTCAACCACTCCTGAAGATACCGCTATTTCTGATTCCGTACACAGTAATGATACAGATATTGACGGAGATAATCTCGCTGTCAATATCACCCCCGTCACACCGCCTGCCAATGGAAGTATATCCCTGCTTGCAAGCGGCTCTTACAGCTATACCCCAAATCCCGATTTTAACGGAACGGATAGTTTTGAATATGAAATTTGTGATACAGGCAACCCTGTTATGTGCGATACAGCAATGGTCACTGTCAACATTACAGCGGTCAATGATGCACCCATAGCTGTCACAGACAGTTTCCATACCGTCATGGATACTGCATTGATAGCTAATGTATTACAAAACGATACGGATATAGATGGAGACATGCTTTCGCTCTCTGCCATAACAGTCAATCCGGCTAACGGTACAGCAACCATACTCCCGAATGGCGATATTCAATATCAGCCTAATCCGGGATATATCGGCACCGACCAATTAACTTATGAAGTCTGTGATTCCGGTGCTTTGTGCGATCTAATGACCATAACCCTCGTCATAGAACCCGGCTGTGCCGACATTCAGATATTCCTCAACCTTGAAGGGGCTTATGATCCTGTCACTGCCGAAATGACCACTATCCTTAGCACAGTCCGAAAGCTATTGCCCGGACAAACACCCGCAAGTGGACTGGCAATACCCACACCTGCCGGACAGCCGTATAACGTAGCTCCCTGGAACTACACAGGTACTGAAGGTGCCAACTGGACCGACGCAGACTACACCGGTGATGAAGTCGATTGGATACTCGTCTCCTTCCGTACCGGAACAACTAAAAGTACGGAAGTGGCACAGACCGCCGCCTTGCTCAACAAAGACGGTAGTGTCCGCTTCCCCGACCGATGTGCTTTACTCGCTTCGGCAGCCGATTCTATTTATGTTGTTGTGGAGCATCGCAATCATTTAGGTATCATGACTCCCACACCTATTGAGTTGGTGAATGGTACATTAGTCCACGATTTCCGTACAACCGACAGCTTTAAAGACCTCACCAGCTTCGGTCAAAAACAACTCGCCACAGGTGACTGGGGTATGTACTGCGGCGATGCCAACCAAGCAGTCGATGCGGTCAGTTACGACATTACCGGACTTGATAAAACCATCTGGTTTGACAATAACGGTATATTTGATGAATACATAGAAGCTGACTTCAATCTGGATGGCGATATCAACGGTCAGGACAAATCACTTTGGTATGACAACAACGGTATTTCTTCCCGAGTACCTAAGTAATTTTTGAATATTGAATATCGAACAGGGAATGTGGGTGCAGGACAAATCTTTAATTTCAAATTGAACTGAGAGCAATTAAGACCCTGTAATGACTGCTTTAGCTGTCAAGTGAATAACAGGGTGCGATTTGTTTTTGTACCCATATCTCATTTTTAATTTTTATTCAATAATGG
>CALIZI010000078.1 GCA_938028705.1 uncultured Saprospiraceae bacterium
AAATAGGATGCGCCTAAAAGCGATACTCGTCTGACGAATCCCTTTGTTAAAATCGGATATTTAGGCAATCAAACGGTGGTTTACTATAAAAATATTCGTCTGACGAGTGTACCCTATTTTAATCGAACACCACCAAATAATTACAATATAAAAGTTGATAACTAAATACATAAACTAAAATGCGTAGTCTATTTTTTTTATTAATGTGTACCCTGATGTACACCACTACTTCGGCACAGTCGAGTTTGTCTGTGACCATCGAAATTGAAGCCAGAATACCTTGTTGGAATGCGGGGCGTGTGGGTGCGCTTAAAGTGAAGGTAAAAGGAGGAGAGCCACCTTACGAGTATAGCTGGAGCGATACCAAAATAAAAGGCAGACGACCCCGAAATATAGCGAGTGGTGTTTATACTGTTACGGTAACAGATAAAAAAGGTACTAAAGAATCAGCTACCGTAACATTGGAGAAGCCACCAACTTTGAGGGTTGATATAGATGAATTGGTAGGTACTAGCGAAAAAGGTGCAAGAGACGGACGTGTAAGAGTGAAAGCGGGAGGCGGTACGCCACCTTTTACTTATAAATGGGATAATGGTGCTACTACGCAAACCCTCATTAGCCTTCCCGAAGGCAAATATAATGTAACGATAACGGATAAATATAACTGTCGTACTTTGGCAGCAATCAGTATTGACCCGCCGAAGGAAGCGGACATCGTGATTGAGGAGGTCACAACGCCTCAACCGGAGACACAAGCTGAACCGGAAGCCATACTTGAACCGGAAGCACAACCTCAGCCTTTGATTACGGTTCAAGAATTGAGTACAGCTACCGATTTGGAAGTGGGGCAGGTACTACAGGTCGAAAAATTATTTTTTAAAGCAGATGCAGCAGACATCAAAGAGGAGTCCTATCCTGTATTGGATGAAATTTATGACTTTTTGACCAACAATAATGTGGTCGTAGAAATTGGCGGACATACCAATAGCATTCCTTCTGACGACTACTGTTTCAAATTATCTGATTCGCGTGCCAAAACCGTAGCGGAATACTTATACGGCAAAGGCATCCCCGAATCGCAGGTCAGCTACAAAGGCTACGGAAAAACCGAACCTATCGCAGATAACGACACCGCACAAGGACGAAAAAGAAATCAACGGGTAGAAATTAAAATACTGGAAGTGAAGGGGGAGTGAGTAGTGAGTAGCGAGTGACGAGTAGAGAGTAGTGAGTGTAGAGTAGCGAGTGACGAAAATATAGAAGCCTGATTTTTTCTTTGAAAAAATCAGGCTTTTTTTATCATATCGACCCACGCGATATTTCGTCACTCACTACTCGTCACTCTCCACTCACTACTCGTCACTCTCTACTCGTCACTCACTACTCCTATATAAACTTAAATAACTTAGCGAGCATACGTACTCCGGTGAGTAGATTTTGACCTTTGCTGAGGGTTTCTTGGGTATAAATGACGCGAATCGGTACTTCTGAATAGGTGGCTTTATAGAGTCGAATATTACGAATAAACTCTACACAAAATTCAAAGCCATTAAAATGTAGCCGACATTTTTTTGCAAAATCGGCTTTAAAGGCTTTCATCCCCGACTGGCTATCGGATACGGGCAAACCTGTGAGTACAAAAGTAATCACATTGGCAATCATATTGTAAATGATTCGCATAAAAGGGATTTCATTTTCCCGATTCATAAAGCGACTACCGATGACCACGTCCACGTCTTTCAGTTCCAAGTGATTGACGAGCTTCTCAATATCTTCCGGGAATTGTTGGTTATCGGCATCTATGGTGACGATGATTTCAGCACCATCCTCAATAGCATGTTCGATGCCCGTCTGTGTGGCAGCACCCGGACCGAGATTGACCAGATGGTGCAGCACCTTTACACCGTAAGACTGTGCGACCTTTGCTGTATCGTCGTGGCTACCATCGTTGATGACAATAATATTCCTGTACCCCAATTCAAGGGATTTACTGATGACCTTCCCGATACGAGAAGCCTCATCTTTGGCAGGAATGACGATATAGACGTGGTCGAACATGGTTTGTTCGGTTCATAGTTCATGGTTCATGGTTCATAGACAGATGTGATTATGTCAATATCTATGAACTAAAAACTATGAACCATCAACTATGAACCATCAACTATTTTATTTTATAAACGGCAAAAGTACCCGGTTTGTATATATTTCCGAATACGCCATGTGTATAAATTGGATTAGGACTTCCCGAAGGAGTCAATGTTATGACGCGATTTGTGGCAATAAGTTCCAAATCTTCATTACCAAATAAATAACCCAAGAAGCTTCTGAACTTTTTGGTCAATGTTTTTTCGGGGGTTTTATCAATAGAAGCGGTGTTGAGGTCCACCAAGATATAGCGATAACCCGAAGCCTTGAGTGCTTCGGTGATCGTACGGCGATTTTGAAATTTTTGGGTGAGGTTGTGAAAAAAGCCAAGTTGATTATCTTGCAATACACGACGGTCATTTTCCCTGATAAAATAAGGAATGAATGTACCCACCCGATAGACCATAGCCTGCTCGTCGGTATTGATGGCATTAATGGCTTTTTGTACTCCGGGCAATAAATTATTAATAAAATCATCTTCATCAAAAATACCCATTTGGTATTTGACAGAAGGAATATCGAATAATAAATTGGCACTATTGTCATTGACAAAGTGATGGTTGCTGATTCGATACACATAGCCCATACCTACCCACAGCATAGCCGCCAACATAAATAATCCAAAAACACCTTTTCTTATCCACGATGCACTCGCTTGATACTTTGTCAGGGCAGCTACCAAAATCACTATGCCCATAGCTATCATCAGAAAACCATACCATATAATACCGGATGCGAGTATCATCCATACAAAACAAAACAAATATAAAAAATATATCAGTGCAATGGTATGTTTGTCGTGGTGTTTTATTCTTTTTTGGAGTATGATAAAAAATAAGACGAACAAAATACCCAATAAGGGATAGGTGATGTAGTCGCGTTGACCGGAATAAGTGGCGATAACTTCGTGTATGGGTTCGTATATCTGAACTAATTGACGATACACACGAGCGCAAATATAACTGACCGGAAATTCCGCAAATGTAGTCTCATCAATGAATTTCTCAATGGCTTGTTCGGTGTTTAGCGAAGCTTTGGTGCCTCGCTTTGCAGTGTAAGCGGTTATGGTAGAAATACTCAGGAGGAGAATACTCGTTATCATAATCAAAAAACCATATAATGGTTTTTTGAGAAAGCCCAATAGGAGGATGACCGGCAAAAACATGAGTAAAAAATAACTAATGTCCACAAAGCCACCCATGCCTATTACATTGGTGTTCATGCTGATGTCGTAGGGTAAGGATAAGTAGCGTTCTGTGAGAATTTCGTAGCCCATGTATCGCTGCACTTCTTCCCGAACAGCGGAAATTTCTACGGGGGCATTTTTTTTGGCTTCTAGCTCGGCTTGGCGTTTTTCTCTGGCTTTTTTTCGTTCTGCTTGCTGCCGTTTTTTTTGCCTTTGGGTTTGTAGTTCTTTTATCTTTTTTTGTTGAAGGGTCTGCTTGGGCTTTTGTGATTTTTTGTTTTGTTGTTGTTGGGTCTGTGTTGTTTGTTGTGAGGTATTTGCCAACGCATTAGCAGGTAAGCTCAACGAAGCAACTAAGACCAACAGGCATAATGCTACAATATTGCAAAATCTTTTTAATAATGATATAGTGGTATGATATGTTTCTTTTTTATTCAAATTCTTTGTTGGTTTATTGAGTTTTTTTAAAAAAAAATACATTAAATAATTAAAAAATATAAATTTTATTATTTTAAAATAATTTTAATTTGTAAATTATATTGACAATGTCATGTTTTAAAAATATAAATATGTTTGTGTTTAACATGGGATATTTTTTCCGAATTTGGGCTAAAACTCGTCTGACATTTAAACATTGCTGAAAAAATATGACATCATCGGTGAATTTTGAAAATGTCTGACGAGTTTTAGCCCAAATTCAAGAGCAAAATGCCAACTATATTAAATAAAAATCGAACATGACATTGTCAAATTATTTATTTTTAATAATAAAAATATTATATAATAATTTTAATTAATTAAAAAATATTTATAAAACAGTTTAAAAATAATAACAAATTTATCTGATTGGTTGACACTTTATAAAATTAATATTACACAAAAATGTAAGTCATTCGTTTACTAAATTTTTTGAAGTCTAAATTATTTTTTCAAAATCAAATTCCAAAAGTGTCAACTACTTTTATGGTTTAGATAAACTTGTCTTAATAATTTATTTAATTTTATTCAAAAGAATCACGAGTTACCGATCACTTCTTTTGCTTCTGATTCCGCTTCTTTCGCTTGTTCTTATTTTTATTTTTCTTCTTTTTGGGTGTTTTGTAGGTATTTCTCCATTGTTTATCAAAGTATTTTATAGTGGCATTTGGGGTGCGGGCTTTGCCATATAGGAGTCCTTGCATGGAGAGTACGCCGCCGGTTTCGTTATAGTTTTTGGCGAGCCACGGGAGTATGGGTAATACGAAAAATACCCCGTAAAGGATACTTAATTTCATAGGTTGTATGAATTGGTGTCGTTTTTTGAAGGCAGTCCATGCGAATAGCAATAAGCCTAAACCAAGCATGATGAACATACATGTTTCAGCACTCAGATGGAATTGTCGGAGTTTGGGTACGTCGTCCAATTTGACCAGTAAGATGGCAAATACGGTCATACAAAAAACGGCTAAAAAAGCAAGGTGTCCGCTATACACAAACCAGATGAGTCCTGCTACGGCAAAAAATGCCATGACTGCAGTGAGTTTGACACCAAATGCAAAGCCTGTCAGTAAACCCATGAGAATGATGAAACCATGTGAGCCGGTGGGTGTGCCGGAGTCGGTGGCGAGTTTATTTTGCCATTCTACGAGTAGCACAACGATAGTGAGCAGTACGAATAGGAGACCCAAATCTACTTTGAGGTCGAGGTACGATTGATGACCAATGGCAGGCATCAAATAAAAAATCAAGAGGCACAAAAAAGCGTAATTGACGTTGATGTTTAGCCATTTTGTACACAAATAATACATGGCATGAAGGCTCAATATGCCACCAAGAAAGGAGAGCGACAGGGCAACTTCCGTTTTGCCAAAGAGGATAAAACCTAATGACATGAAGATAGACCAATTATACGGTTGATGCCCTTGCACAAGACCGGAGTAGTCATTGATGAGTGAGGAGAGATTGAGGTAGAGTGACACCGAATCCCAACCACGCGGAATAGGGATGGTAATTTGCAATAGATTGAGGCTGATGACAATGAGTAAAATATAAAAACTGATGATACCCAAGGGGCGCAATTGGTGATTAATCGGGAGTGGTTTGAATAGTGTTTGCCACACAAAGGGGAAGGTTTCTTTGCGGGTGAGGAGCATGACGGTGAGCATCATGGGCAATAAGATATACCATTTGAGTCCACCAAAAAGTCCCAAGACGAACATCACTGCCACCCAAGCCATAATGCCCGTAACGATGGCAATGATCGGACGGGCAGCTTGGCGGATATGAAAACGAAAAATGCCTATTGCATACATGCCCACAGCATGACAGGCAACAACAATAAAATAGGTATAAAAAGCGAGTAGAGAGACATTGAGTACCAAACGCAGCAGGTCTATCAGGACAGGGATCTTCACGTTCATCACTCGCCGCTGAAAGAGATAGACGCTGATAAGAATAATGATGATGCCCAATAGAAATATGGTCAGTCCATTGAGCCATGTGGAGAGGGTGCCTGATTTCTTTTTCGCACGTGTGACTATGCCGACTAAGCCTACACCCAATACTGCCAGCACAATAGTCAGGTCGAGGTACTTGAAAAAACTAAATGCAATAACATACTGCAAGTGATTTTGCCAATAATCCAAAAAAATAAAGACTACCCAAAACAAAATAAACACGCCCACGATGCCTTTATAAATACTATTCCACATGAAAAATTGGCTTTAAGCAGCAAATATCACTAAATAATTTTTACTTTTGAAGCAAAGATGAAAATAACCAAATTCTAAGCACTAAAATCCAAATAACAAAAAACAAATTCCAAATCCCAAGGTTTTCACGTTTTGTTATTTGGAATTTGTCATTTGGTGCTTGGAATTTCCCATAATGAGACGCTTATCAATGGTGATAGACACCATAAAACCAATATGTGTACGGTTTTTTTAATAATTAACGAATCATATCAACAACTTTTTCGTCATAATTTGGTGCTTGGTGAGCAATGCAGTGAAGCTACTCCTATCAAACACCAGTCACCGATTGTATGCAAGTAGAAATATATCAATGGTTGGTACCGCTTATCGGACTGATTTATATTATCAGAACGGTCCGGCAATATCTGAATAAGAAGCGGAGTATTCGCAATATGGTGGTCTGGGTGATCTTCTGGGTGACAATTATGTTGCTGGCGATTATTCCAAATGAAATTTCCTTCAAAATCGCCGACCTCTTGGGCTTCAAAAGCAATGTCAATGCGATTATATTTGTAGCACTCGGCTTGCTGTTTTTGTTGGTCTTCTACTTGTCATCCACCATTGAACGCCTCGAAAATCAAATCACAGAACTTGTCAGAAAAATGGCATTGGAAGATAAGGAGAAAGAAACTTAGCGTGTTGTGGTGTTGTGGTGTTGTGGTGTTGAAATATAAAAATCAGCATTCAACGCATTAACACATTAATACTCCAACACTCCAACACTCCAACACCACAACACTTCAACACTTCAACACTTCAACACTCCAACACCACAACACTACGGTAAATGAAAATCCTTTTTGTACTGGAAAATTTTTATCCGAATATCGGTGGAGTGGAGACGCTGTTTAAGAGTCTCACCGAGCAGTTGGTACGCGAAGGACACGAAGTGCTGGTCATTACTACCCGCCTCAATGATGACATGCCCGCCGAAGAAAACCTAAATGGCGTACAAATTCGCCGCTATCCGTTTTTTAATCGTTACACCTTTACCTTGTTTGCTGTATTTCCGATTATGCGACATATTCGCAACTTCGACCTTGTGCATACGACTTCCTATAATGCGGGTTTGCCTGCCTATATTGCCGCCAAATTGTTCCGAAAAAAAGTGCTTATTACTTTTCACGAAGTGTGGGGTAGGCTCTGGTTTGACCTACCGTATATGGGTGCAGTAGCCAAGCGAGCGCATTATTTGTTTGAGCAAATGTTGACAAAATTGCGCTATGACAAATTCATTGCCGTCTCTCACAGCACTGCCGATAGTATGCGCGAGAATGGTATTGCCGAACAACGCATTGCGACTATTTATAATGGCTTGAATTATGAAAGAATAGAAAATTTTAATAAAAATATACCTGCAAATAACGATAAACGACCGTTCACATACACATATTACGGACGATTAGGGATTTCTAAGGGCTTAGATATTTTATTGGATGCAGCAGTCATTTTGAAAGAAAAATATCCTGATACACGATTAAAAATTGTGATACCCACCACACCTAAAGCACTGCTTAAAAAAATTATTTCTTACATCGAAAAACATCAGCTTGAAGATTATATTGAGTTGAAACAT
This sequence comes from uncultured Saprospiraceae bacterium, assembly GCA_938028705.1. GTDB lineage: Bacteria > Bacteroidota > Bacteroidia > Chitinophagales > Saprospiraceae > JAHDEO01. The sequence goes on from CALIZI010000078.1 coordinate 7,640, forward strand.
CACCTGTCTTCTGAAGCCTTAGTTGCGGAACTTAAAAGTTCGGATTGCGTTGTCGTGCCTTCATATAGCGAAGGCTTTTGTTATGTAGCTGTTGAAAGCATTGCTTTAGGTATTCCTGTTATTTCATCTGATAAAAAGGCACTTACAGAGGTCGTATCAGGCAATTTTATTAAAATGGATAAATTAAGTGCAGTGTCATTGTCAGAATGTATTGAAAAAGCAATGCGTAATGAATGGGAGACTACTCCCATAAAAAAGTTTGAACTTAGCAATACCGTAGAACAATATATTGAATTGTATTCCACAGTAAATAATGTCATTTGAATTTGCAGTTGAGGTTGATTAAACCTTCCCCCAAGTCGTACCTTCTTTACCGTCTTTCAATTGCAGTTGCAGTTCATTCAATTTATCCCGAATCAAGTCAGAAGTTGTCCAGTCTTTATTGGCGCGGGCATTTTGTCGTATATCAATGATTAATTGCATCAAGCCGTCCACTGTATTATCGTCGGCAGTTTCTTCAGTTTTCAAGCCCAAAATATCCTCCAAGCAATCCTTGAAAGTCGTCTGCAAACGCTCCATAGTTGCCTTGCTGACTCCTGCGTACTCCTCACGTTTATCCTTATAACTGTTGATGACCGTCACCAATTCAAACAAGCGTGCAAGTGCCTTCGGCGTATTAAAATCATCATCCAACTCCACAAAAACCGCATCAATCGTATCATTCACCTGCTTATCGGCATCGGTGATCTTGGCTGCTTCCCGCAAGTTCATTTTTTGCAACACCTCGTAGGCTTCCATCATACGTCGGTAGCCCTTTTCGGCAGCTTTCAGTGCTTCATTACTCAAATCAAGCTGACTCGAATAATGCGCCTGCAACATAAAAAACCGAATCGTCATCGGGCTATAGCCTTGATCCAGCAAAGCATGTTCGCCACTAATCAATTGCCAGGGCAAAATCGAATTACCCAAAGATTTACTCATCTTTTGCCCGTTCATCGTCAGCATATTCGTGTGCATCCAGTAGCGCACCGGCTCCGTACCGTCCGCACCCATCGACTGAGCAATCTCACACTCATGATGCGGAAATTTCAAATCCATACCACCACCATGAATATCAAACTTTTGCCCCAAATACTTCGTACTCATCACCGAACACTCCAAATGCCAGCCCGGCACGCCTTCACCCCACGGCGAGTTCCAACGCATCGGGTGCGTCTTATCTGCATACTTCCAAATGACAAAATCGCGCACGTCATTCTTTTCATCCTGTGCGTCCAATTCCCGATGCCCTTCCAGTTGCTCTTCAATATTTTGTCCACTCAATTTACCATAGTCATGCGCCTTCGCAAACTTAGGCAAATCGAAATATACCGAACTGTTTTTCTCATACCCATAACCATTCTTGATAATGCGTTCCACCATTTCAATCTGCTCAATAATATGCCCCGAAGCCGTAGGCTCAATATCGGGCGGCATCATATTAAAAACCCGCGTAACCTCATGGAAATCAAGCGTATATTTCTGCACCACCTCCATAGGTTCAAGGTTTTCCTTCTTCGCCTGTTCACCGATTCTATCCACCTCATCGCCCTCCGAATTAGCAATATGCCCCACATCCGTAATATTCCGAACATAACGCACCCGATAGCCCAAATACCGCAAATAACGGTTCACAATATCAAAAGCCAAAAAAGTACGTGCATTACCCAAATGCGGCGGACTATACACCGTAGGACCACAGACATACAAACCCACAAAAGGCGGATTCAACGGCTCAAACTTCTCTTTTTTTCGCGTAATCGTGTTATTAATATGTAGGTTATTATTTTTCATTTTGCAAAAATACGACTATGAATCTATAATATAAAGAGGATAACATGAAAAAGAACATTTAGGGTTGCCAATAAGTTCTCTATCGCACCAACGAGGTCTTTTTTTTATTTTAAAAACGCCTTTGTTTAACCATTCGTAGCGTAGTGCTTCCAGCCTGCGTTGCGTTTGAACGATACGAGGTCAGTGCTATATAGTTTTCACATACTTTTAGCAGTTCATTACCCCCCTCGCTAAATATGTGGATATGCAGAATATATCGCTTGACATACAAGAACGGAAAACTAACATTCTAAAAACCATTAAGCACCAAAAAATTAACCATTAACCATTAATCATTAACCATTATTTCATACCTTGCATATTATTTTATCATTTATTCGTTTTATAATCAATTGATAATCCACAGAACTATCGACTATGAACTATGAACCAACAACTATGAACTATCATGGAAATTAAACAGAATGTTGCTCTGAAACCTTATAATACTTTTGGCGTAAAAGCCCGCGCCAAACAATTTGCGGAGGTCAGTGAAGTATCGGAAATCCTCGAATTATTGAACATACAACAACCCGAACTCATACTTGGTGGTGGCAGCAATATTTTATTCAGAAAAAACATTGACGGATTGGTTGTAAAAAATAATTTGAAAGGAAAAGAAGTCATCAATGAAGATGACCAGAGCGTAGAAGTCCGTTTTGGTGCCGGCGAAAACTGGCATGAGTGTGTCCTCTGGTGTATTGAAAAAGGCTATGGCGGCATCGAAAATCTCTCCCTCATTCCCGGCACTATGGGCGCAGCACCCATGCAAAATATCGGTGCTTATGGCGTAGAACTCAAAGACGTTTTTGTATCATTAGAAGCCATAGATTTAGAAGAAAAAGTAGCACACACCTTCGCACATACCGAGTGCGAATTTGGCTATCGGGAAAGCGTATTCAAGACCACTTTGAAAGGGCAATACTTCATCACTTCCGTCACTCTACGACTCACCAAAACCAATCACCAACTCAATACCGAATACGGTGCTATCCAACAAACCCTCGAAAAAATGAATGTACAAAACCTTGATATTAAGTCCATTAGTGATGCCGTCATACAAATCCGCCAAAGCAAGCTACCTGACCCTGCCGACTTGGGCAATGCCGGAAGTTTCTTCAAAAATCCCGTTTTACTCAAATCTCAATTCGAGGTACTCAAAGCATTGCACCCCGATATGATTTCTTACGACCTACCCGATGATTATGTCAAAATACCCGCAGGCTGGCTCATTGAACAGTGTGGCTGGAAAGGCAAACAAATCGGCAATACCGGCACCTACAAAAGTCAGGCATTGGTCATTGTCAATCATGGCAGAGCGCGTGGTGACGAAATCTGGGATTTAGCCCACCAAATACAAGATACCGTACATGCCAAATTCAAAATATTACTTACGCCCGAAGTCAATGTACTTTAAATTCCAAGCACCAAATAACAAATATATTTTCGTTGAGATTTGGTGCTTGGAATTTGGAATTTCTTTTTTGAGAATTTGAAAAATTCTAAAAAAAAGAAAGGCGACTACCTACAAAGATAACCGCCTTTACAGCCTTTTAATGCTGTGATATATCGGAAATAATTTATTTCTGGTGGATGCAACGACCCGGCACTACGATAGTCTGATTTATAGTTTTTTTGCCGATACGCTTGCCTCCGTTACAAGGGTCGTTTGTAGCAAGATACAATTGCTTGTCATTAGCAAGCAGGACTTCTGTAATTTTTACGGTGTAGCTACCTCTGTTTTTATTTTGTACGATACCGCGCCAACCTGTATTTTGTGGCTGAGTGATGTACTCAATTTTATCGCCCTTATTATAGGTCAGTGTGAAAGTATTATTATTTTTTGGTGGAACGGGCTTTCTTACCGGAGGTGTATTTCTTATCTGATTACTTTTCTTAGATTGTGGTTTGGCGGGTAAGGGAGTCGTCTTTCTGTTTCTTGTGTCATTCACTTTTGATGATGTATCATTGGCTTTGGTATCACCCATTGTAGCGTCAAGTTCTTCCTCCACTCTGTCATCTATTTTCTCTATACGTTCTTCCACAACTTGTGCTTGGTCTATATTTTCTTGACCAAACAAAAAGGGCCAAAACAAATAAACGGCAAGCGGAATCAATGCCAATGCAATAAACCTTTCGTATTCTTTATATTCTTTTTCTTTTCTTTCCGGAGCAGAAAAATTGGTATTCTTATTCATGATAATAGCGCGATTATAGTTTGAAACTGATTGATAAAAAAGAGGTCATAATTTGTACTTTAGACAGTAAACATTATATAAGGTCACTAAATGAATTGGATGTTTAAACCTCAAATTCAAGCCTGATTTTAAGCCGTTTTCTAAGTCTTTTTCGTAAGAAAAACAGGATAAAATCGTACTCAATAAACAATTCACAACATCACTTGTTCTCATTTCGTATATTAAGCAACTTACACCAATAACCCAATACAAATCTAGTAATTCACTGACAAATGACGACATTAAAAGCGGGCGATAAAGCCCCTGAATTTACGGGTACAGACCAAAACGGTAAAGTGGTTTCACTTGCCGATTTTAAAGGTAAAAAAGTAATATTATATTTTTACCCCAAAGACAATACACCAACCTGCACTGTCGAAGCTTGCAATCTGCGCGACAACTATACGGACTTGACGACCAAAGGATTTGAGGTCATCGGCGTAAGTCCTGATAGTGAAAAGAAGCACCAAAATTTCATTAAAAAATACGAATTACCCTTTACACTTCTTGCTGATACCGACCATAAGATAATGAATGCCTACCAAGTGTGGGGAACGAAAAAATTTATGGGCAAAGTTTATGACGGCGTACATCGTATCACTTTTGTCATTGATGAAAATGGTGTGATAGAAAGAGTATTTGAAAAAGTAAAATCAAAGATACATACCGAACAAATTTTGGAAAGCTACGCTTGATTTGTCATTTGGAATTTCCCAAATAAACCGCCCCACCAATCGTATCCATTTTCGCGCCTGTCACTGAGCTAAAACAATTTGGTATTCCTTCCATACGTAATACACCCATCAAGCCCATCAAAATCGCTTCTTTATATTCGATAATTGCTTTATCGGGCAATACAATTTCTACATTATATTGCAAGCACTCCGCTTCGATGCACTCCATCAAGTAAGCATTAAACCCACCACCGCCTGTCACCAACATTTGATAATTTTCTTTTTCGATTTTTTCTCTTTTTATAATATGAAAAATACTATTACCAATTTGTTGTGCAATAAATCGTGTAGCGGTATACAATTTATCCGCTATCGAAATATCTTTTTTATGATTAAAAATAGGAAAAACAATATCGCGTATCCAGTTATTATCCAATGATTTAGGATAATCTGCACTGCAATACGCCAAGTCGTTTAATGTGGTGGCTAGCTCCTCATTTAAATGACCGGAGCGAGCGATTTCGCCATTCAAATCAAAAGGCAAACCCATTTCATTTGCCAACATATTCAAAACCTGATTGGCAGGAGAAGTATCAAAGGCGATAAATTTGCCATTTGCATCACAAGTCACATTAGCAATACCACCAATGTTTAAATAAAAATCATAACCCGAAAACAAGTAGCGGTCAGCCGCCGGAGCTATCGGCGTACCTTCTCCGGCGAGCGCAATATCTTGAGTCCGAAAATCACAAACCGTCGTAATGCCCGTCAGTGCAGCGAGTGCTGCACCATCACCAATTTGTAGCGTCATCATACGTTCCGGCTCATGGAAAATCGTGTGACCATGCGAGGCAATCAGGTCAGGAGTGATGTCATATTTTCGGATAAAATCATTCGCCAATTCTGCCATATATCTACCGAAATAAGTATGACTTTTGGCGAGCGTTTTAGCGTCTTGTATAGGCAGATGCGCCAGTCGTGCGACCCATTTTTCATCAAACTTAATCGTCTCTGCATCAAGGAGTTGCCAAGAGACTTCCCCATTATTCACTTCAAATTGGCAATAAGCCACGTCCAGTCCGTCCAAGGAACTGCCCGACATCAAACCAATGACTTTATAGGTACTCAAAATACTTCGATTTTTCGTGATTTTTACCACAAAGTACACTAAATTCACTAAGTCGATATGACGTGAAAGAAAACTAAGATTTTTAAGAAAATTCTTTATACTTCCTTGTGTACTCTTGCGTTAATTCGATTTAGTGTGCTTAGTGAACTTAGTGGTAAATCACTCTTTTTTCAATGTTTGTAAATACTTTGCCACCGATGCTATTTCTTCCCTTTTCAAAATTGTTTTATAAGGCATCATCGTATTGCGTCCATTCGTAATGACCTCAATTCGCTCTTCCAAGGTCAATGTTGAAGCTGTCAAATCTCCTGAACCATTCACCCCCAAATCGCCTTTCATACCATGACACAAAGCACAATGTTGTTTATAAGTGGCATAGCCTTCCGGTTTTTGGGCAGCTTTGGGTACAATGGCTTTTTTGGTCTCTTTTTTCCCCGGTTCGCCACAGGAAAATACGAAAAGGATTGCCATTAAAAGTATAATAATTAATCTCATTATTGGAAATTTTTTATCAAGTGTTTTGTCTAAGTAGTCACTTAATTAGTTAGCTCAAAGGTAACTAATCCCAGCTATAAAATGTTCATCTTTTTCAATCAAATTCCAGTTTATCATTTATTATAAAAAACTTTGGAAACTTTTGAACCAAAAATAGTTTCCTTTGTTTTAGGTTTGTATATTTGCCCCTCTGATTTGATAAAAATTATATGATAACCGACACTCAAGATAAAGAAGCACAATACATTCAAAAAGTAACGGAAACATTCATGCGTTATGGCTTTAAAAGCGTGACAATGAACGACATAGCGCGTGAATTAGGCATTTCTAAAAAGACCTTATACCAGTTTATAGACAATAAAAATGACTTGATTTTGCGCTGTGTAATAACAGCAATGACAGAGGAAAAAGATTTTATTACGAACATCAAAAAGCAGGATAAAAATGCGATAGAGAAAATGCTTGACATATCAGCACACGTCAATCAAACGCTCCGAAAAATCAACCCCGCAGCTATTTACGACCTTCAAAAATATTACCCTGACGCATGGCAGATTATTGAGAATTATACTCACGAATTTATTTTTTCTAATATTAAAGAAAACCTCGAAAACGGTATGAAAGAAGGCTTGTATCGCACCGATTTTCGTACCGATATTATTGCACGTTTATTTATCGGTAAATCGCAATTAATTTTAAATAATACTCTTTTCCCTTACGCAGAATACAAAACATCTGAGTTGCATGTTGCTCATACCATCTATCATATTAGAGGGGTAGCATCATCTAAAGGATTGAAAATTTTAGAGAAACACATTAAGGAATTATACAATTAGACTTTGGGTAAAGGAAAATGGGGAATTGGGAAATTAGGTAATCCCAATAACTATCGGGACTTTTTAAGATTTTTATAAAAAATAATTAATTACATATTTTATCTTATTAATAAAATTTATATAGCTGATTATCAATAAGTTACGCTTTTAAACCGAGTTTTCCAATTCCCTAATTCCCATGTTTTCCAAAGTCTAAATACAATTAACTGATGAAAATAAAAAATATTCTGAGTTTATCTACCTTATTGTTGCTAGTGAATTTCGCATTCGCTCAACAATCGTTCACCTTAGAACAGGCGATTAACTACGGCATTGAAAACAGCACAGCCATGCGTAATATCGCGCTCGATCAGGCTGATGCCGAATTTCAAATCAAAGAAACTGCGTCTATCGGCTACCCACAGTTGAATGGACAAATCGGTTTGACACGCTACCTGCAAATACCTAGAAGTATTATTGATAATACCAAATTTCCGGGCTTCGACCAATCCATGTTGCCGCCACCTTATAACATTGGTTCAATTGACGATATTCCGGGTGAGTTGCGCTATTCTGAATTTACTGCGGGAGTCAGAAATACGTTTTCCGGTCAGTTGGATTTGACTTGGCTACTGTATGACCGTACTTATAATATTGGTTTGAAGGCAGCCAAGCAACTCCGAAAATTGGTAGGCAGTCAGGTAAATGCCACCAAGCTAGAAATCACCAATAATATCCGCCAAGCCTATACCGCTACGCTCATTATTGACGAAAGTAAACAGACGCTTGAAAATAATATTAAAAATATTGATAAGACTTTATTTGAAACACGCGAGTTGTACAAAGCCGGATTCGTGGAAGCACTTGATGTAGAACGCCTTGAACTTTCGCGCTCCAATCTTGATGTAGAACTCGACAAATTAGAAGACCAACGCAGCTTATTGTATAATGCCCTCAAATATCAAATGACTTATCCCGTAGAGGAAGCCATTATTTTGACAGACAATATTAACACCTTGTTGCTCAATGCTTTAGAAGTAGATGTTAATCAAGATATTGATATTACCAAGCGTCCTGAATTTCAAATATTTGAAGAGCGATACAAGATAAATGAGTTTAATTTGGAGCGTTTCAGAGCCGGATATTATCCTAACCTCGTTGGATTTGGGTCTTACGGATTGAGCTTGTCGCGCGATAGATTATTTGCGGATACAGACATTGGTTGGTTACCCACTTCGCTCGTAGGCTTGCAAATAAATGTACCGATATTCGACGGTTTTAAAAATAAAAATTCGATAGAAAGAGCAAAAATCAGTGTCGAAAAAATCAGGAATGAAGAAATCGAACTTCGTCGCGTTTTTGAACTTCAAGCCTATAATGCGAGGATAGAATATAAAAAAGCATTACAAAGTATTGCTACCGCAAAAAAGAACCTCACATTGGCAGAAAAAATATATAATACGACCTTAATAAAATACAAAGAAGGCATCGGTAGTAGTATCGAAACCATACAAGCCGAGCGCGATGTCTATGAAGCACAAGGCAATTATAATCAGGCAATTTATAATCTTGTGGTCGCCAAAGCCGGCTTAGATAACGCATTAGGAAAATAATTATTATTAACCACGAAGTTCACTAAGCACACTAAAATCGAATAGACGCAGAAGTACACGAAATTTAAAAAGGAATTCTTAAAAACCTTAGTTTTCTTTCACGTTATATCGACTTAGTGCCTTTAGTGTCCTTGGTGGTTCAAAAATAGATAAATGAAAAAAATATTAATACCCATATTTGTATTACTCTTTGTTGCTTGTGGTGGCGGTGGAGAAAAAGAGCTTGACATCGAAAATACCGATGATGTTGAGGTACTCAAAAAGGAATTGACGAAGAAGAAAAAAGAGGTACGGGCTTTAGAAAAACGAGTGAAAGCGATAGATGACCGTATTGCTGTGCTTGACCCCTCGTCGCGTGTCAAAAAACGCCGATTGGTGACGACTGCACCGCTTGCGAGGAAGGATTTTAGGCGATTTATTGAGATTCAAGGCAATGTAGAAATCGACAAAACAGGCTATGCGAGTAGCGAAATGGGCGGACGACTTTCCCAACTTAATGTCCGCGAAGGCGACTACATTACAGAGGGGCAACTCATCGCTGTGACGGATGGCGAAACGATAAATCGCGGTATTGAGGAGATACAAAAAGCCCTCGAACTCGCCACTACAGTATATGAAAAACGCGAGCGACTGTGGCGACAAAACATAGGCACAGAAATCGAATATCTGGCTGCCAAAAACGAAAAAGAACGCTTGGAAAAATCCATTATTTCCAATCAATCGCAACTCAGCAAAGTCAATGTATATGCACCCATGACAGGTATCGTAGATAGGGTAATGGTCAATCAAGGCGAAGTCACCGGACCGGGTACGCCTATCCTCCAAATCTTGAGTACAGGGCGCATCAAAGTCGTTGCTGACCTCCCCGAAATCTACCTGCGTACCGTCAAGGCAGGCGACTGGGTGACGATACAATTTCCGGCATTGGGCATTGAACGCAAAGCCCCTATTTCCGGTATCGGCAGGTCAATCAATGCCAATAATCGAACCTTTCAAGCCGAAATTTACCTCAGCAATTCGAGTGGCGTACTTAAACCGAATCTCATGGCATTGGTCATGGTCAAAGACTTTGAAGCCAAAGGCGCATTGGTGCTGCCCACCGAATTGATACAGCAAGATGTCAGCGGAAAAGACTACATCTATATCGAATCGGTCTGCGGTACAGATGGGGCTTGTGCTAAAAAAGTATTCATCGAAACCGGCGAAAATTACGAAACAGAAACCCAAATTACCGCAGGATTAGAAGGTACAGAAACCATTATCCGACAAGGTTCGCGCGATGTATCAGACGGGGAATTGATTAAGATAGTGGGGCAAGTGGAGGAAGTAAGTGGGAAATGAGTCAAAGAGAGATAGTATCGGTACTACGCACCTTAGTTCTTCGCTTTTGGTTTTTGTTACAAACAGTTCCGGTGCTATGCACCTGTCGATATAGCGTTTTTCTTTTTTGAAAAATAAAATACCTCACATTTTACGATAACAGGGGCGTAGCACCGCCCCTGTTTGTAGAAAACATCCAACAAAACGAATTAAGGTACAGCGTACCGACACTATTTGCAAGATATGTTTTTATGAAAAAAGTGTGATAGGGAAACAGTGTCGGTACTACGCACCTTAGTTCTTCGCTTTTGGGTTTTGTTACAAACAGTTTCGGTGCTATGCACCTGCCAATATAACGTTTTTCTTTTTTGAAAAATAAAATACCTCACTCGCACCAACACCATTTTACAACTATGGACAACAATTCAACTAAAAAAATCTACCGCGAATTTAGCCTGACCTCACTCGCTGTGGACAATGCGACAAGTATCTTTTTGCTCACTTTTATGATACTTTTATTCGGTACGAGTTCGTATAATAATATGCCGAAGGAAGCCTATCCTGAAATTGTGATACCGACGATTTCCGTCTTTTCTGTCTATCCGGGCAACTCGGCGGTCGATATGGAAAACCTTGTCACGCGCCCGATGGAGAAGGAAATCAAATCCATTACAGGTATCAAAGACCTGACTTCTACCTCGCAGCAGGATTTTACGAATATCATTGTGGAGTTTAATACGGATATAGATGTGGACAAGGCATTGCAGGAAGTGAAGGATGCGGTGGACAAAGCTGAATTGCCAAATGACTTGCCGAGCGACCCCGAAGTATCGGACATTAATTTTTCGGAATTGCCGATTATGTCGGTCAATTTATCGGGCGATTTGAGTGTGGATGAATTGCGGAATTATGCAGAATATTTGCAAGATGAAATCGAAAAATTGCCGGAAATTTCGGAAGCAAAAATCAAAGGCGCACTCGAACGCGAGGTGCAAATAGACATGGATTTGCCGAAAATGCAAGCCCTCAAATTGAGTTTTTATGATGTCGAACAAGCCATTCAGCAAGAGAATATTACGATGTCGGGCGGTGAGTTGCAGACAGGTGATTTTCGTCGTGCGTTGCGGATTGTCGGTGAATTTAGAGATGTCAGCGAGATAGAAAATATTATTGTCAAAAGTGAACGAATGCAGGCGATTTATCTGCGCGATGTGGCGAGTGTACGCATGGGTTTTGAGGAAAGAACGAGCTACGCAAGGTCTGACGGTTTGCCTGTCGTGTCGTTGGATGTCATCAAACGTGCCGGAGAAAATCTCTTGTCGGCTTCCGATAAAATCAAGGAAATTGTAGAGCAAGCGACTGCCGATAAATTCCCTGCAAGTCTGAAAGTCAGCATCTTCAACGACCTCTCTGTACAGACCCGCGACTTGGTGGATAATCTTCAAAATAGTATCATTTCGGGCGTTATTTTGGTGGTCGTGGTCTTGTTGTTTTTCTTGGGGTTTCGCAACTCGCTTTTTGTTGGTATCGCCATTCCTTTGTCGATGCTCATGGGTATTTTGATTCTCAATGTCATTGGTTATACGCTGAATATGGTGGTGCTGTTTTCGCTCATTCTCGCACTCGGGATGCTCGTGGATAATGCGATTGTGGTGGTCGAAAATGTCTATCGCTATATGCAAGAAGGCTTTACCGGAAAAGAAGCTGCGAAGAAGGCAACAGGCGAAGTAGCTTGGCCTATTATCGCTTCGACTGCGACGACTTTGGCAGCCTTTTTACCACTGGCTTTTTGGCCCGGCATCATGGGCGGATTTATGAAATATTTGCCTATCACGCTAATTATTGTATTGAGTTCATCGCTCTTTGTGGCATTGGTTATCAATCCGGTATTTACCGCTGTATTTATGAAGGTAGATGAAAAAGCGGACACCGCACGAGCAAGACGACGCAAGGCGATTAACGTCTTGATTTTCTCATTGATAATGATTGGATGTGCAGTTGGAGCGCATTTTTCGGAGGTGATGTGGCTACGCAATTTATTATCTATCGTAGCAATTATCACCCTTGTCAATTTCTTTTTATTGCGTCCTGCGAGTTTCTTTTTTCAAAATAAAGGATTACCCATTCTCGAAAAAATATATGATAAATTTATTCGTGCAGCCTTATTCAAATATGTGCCACATTCGGTATTATTAGGAACGTTTGGATTGTTGTTCGGGGCATTTATTTTATTGGGAATTTTTACACCAAAAGTAGAATTTTTCCCGCTTGCCGACCCTTTATATGTCAATGTTTTTGTGGAAACACCTATTGGTAGTGATATTGAAACGACGAATAAAATTGTCAAGGAAATTGAAGGAAAAGTAGCGGAAACGATAGCACCTTATGATGGCATAGTAGAAGCAGTACTTGCCCAAATCGGTGAAGGAACAAGCGACCCTGCGGGACCGCCTGAGCCGGGTGCTTCGCCGCATAAGGCGCGGATTACGACCTCATTTGTGGCAGCACAAGATAGGGGCGATATTTCTACCATAAAAATTATGGAGGAAATTCGTAAGAACCTAAGAGGCTATGCCGGAGTATCGGTAGTGGTGGACCAAAACCAAGACGGACCGCCTACCGGAAAACCGATTAACCTTGAAATTTCGGGAGAGGATATGATTGAATTGAGTAAAATTTCTGCAGATGTGATGCGCTATTTGAATGAAGCGGATGTAGAAGGCGTAGAAGAACTCAGGGCTGATGTGGTACTTGGTAAACCGGAACTCACTATCAATGTCAATCGCGATGCAGCGCGTCGTTATGAAGTCTCCACACAGCAAGTTGCGGGTGCGATTCGGACGGCTGTTTTCGGGCGCGAAGTCTCCAAATTTAAAGCAGGAGAAGACGAGTATCCGATTCAACTTCGGTTGGATGAAAAATATCGAAATGACATCAATGCTCTGCTTGGTCAGAAGGTCACATTCCGCAGTCAGGCGACCGGAAATGTACAACAAGTACCGATTTCGGCAGTGGCAAATGTGCGCTATTCTTCGACCTATAGTTCGGTCAAAAGAAAAGACATGAATCGTGTGATTTCTATTTATTCCAATGTCTTGAAAGATTATAATCCCAATGAGATTGTAGCCGAACTCGAATACGAAATGGAGGACTACGAAATGCCCGAAGGTTATAGCTACGTCTTCACCGGCGAACAGGAAGAACAGAACGAAGCCATGGAGTTTCTTTCGACGGCTTTTATGCTTGCCTTGTTTATGATTTTCATCATTATCGTCTCTCAATTTAATTCGATTGTATCGCCGTTTATCATTATATTATCAGTTTTGTTTAGTACGATTGGTGTCTTGTTGGGCTACGTCTTTACGGGTATGGATTTGATTATTATTATGACCGGAGTCGGGGTGATTTCGTTGGCAGGTATTGTTGTTAATAATGCCATTGTATTGATAGATTATATCGAATTGACCCGAAAACGGAAACGTGAAGAGTTGGGTTTGAAGGAAAATGAAGAACTCCCCAATGAGCATGTCAAACAAGCCATTGTACATGCCGGAAAAACCCGTTTGCGACCTGTATTGCTGACGGCGATTACTACGGTTTTGGGCTTGATACCGCTGGCTATCGGTTTCAATTTCAATTTCTTTACCTTCATTTCAAGGCTCGACCCGCAGTATTTTGTTGGCGGTGACAATGCGATATTTTGGGGTCCTATGGCATGGACGGTCATCTACGGACTGACCTTTGCGACCTTCCTTACGCTCGTCGTCGTGCCTGTGATGTATTGGCTCGCTTTTGTGGCTACACGTTGGTTTCAAGGCGTATTTAAGTTTGGTCCGACAACATGGAGCGAACAAAAGAAGCCCTATGAAGATGAACAATTTGGAGATGAGGAGTATTGGTTGGCATAGCGAATGTATTTAATTTTTTGTATCTTGTGAAAAAAGAAAATTATGTTGAAATTAATAAATTGTGAATTATGGCATATTCTGATTTTACATTATGGGATTTGAAAAAAACCTTTGGCATTAAAAATCGTTGGTCACAAACACCTATACTAGGTGAGCCTGTTCACGTACAAGCAAGTGAGCGATTGAAAAAAGATATAAAATTTATGAAGGATATGCCCTCTTTGCGGGCTAAAAAGAAAGGTAGGGCAGAGTTTGTACTCGCACCTATTTTTCGGGAAGTTATTGAAAATAGTAAGGGTACATTGATACTCTATTCGGGGGGTAAATTGGATATGGATGAAGAAACAGGACTTGGTGGAAAGTATGATTTTATTTTTGATAGAGACATTCAATCTTACAGCATTCACGATGCGGTTTTGACGATTCGAGAAGAACTGGACGGAGATATTTTGGAAGGAATTGAGCCTTGTGCTTTGCAATTATTTAAAGCAAGAAAACTCAGTAAGGAATATGGAAATGGTATGGATGTAGTGTATGGTTGTACCACAGATGCCTATTCGTTTAAATTCCTGAAATTAGAGGGAGACACTGTGTATGCGGATAGAAAGAACTATCATATCACCAAACTTCCCGAACTCCTTGGTGCCTTCCAAACCATTATTGATTACTACAAAGAGCATTTAAATTGATATATTTTGACAATGTAACGTTATGGTTTAGACTTTGGACAAAGGAAACTGGGGAATTGGGAAATTAGGTAATCCCGATAACTATCGGAACTTTTTTAGATTTTTACAAAAAATAATTAATTACATGTTTTATTTCATCAATAAAACTTATGCAATTGATTATCAATGAGTTACAGTTTAAACCGAATTTCCCAATTTCCTAATTCCCATTTTGTCCAAAGTCCAATTATGGTAGAAAATGAATTAGGCATTAGTTGTTCACCATTAAGTATTAAATTATGACTTATTCGGATTTTACAATAAAAAAATTAAAGGAGCAATTTGGTATTACCGAACAAAGAAAAGATTTGAACTTAAATCAACAAAAATTGGAAGCAAGTGAATTATTGAAAGATGCACTAAAGACTGCCGAAGATTACATTTCCGTGAGAAGTGAAAAAGCCCGTTCTGAGTTGATTGTTACACCTATTTTAATAGACTTACTCAAAAAAAATAAGGCATTCTTCACCATTTATTCCGGCGATCAGCTCAATGTGGATAAAGAACGCGGTTTAGTCGGTGAGTGTGATTTTATTTTGGCAAAAAATCTTAATACAATCGAAATCAGCATACCTATTATTACGATGGTCGAAGCCAAAAAACACGATATGGATTTGGGAATCCCACAATGCGCCGCACAAATGATAGGCGCACGTTTACATAATGAAAAAGAGGGAAAAAAAATAGAACCGATATATGGGTGTGTTACCACAGGTGATGAATGGAAATTTATGAAATTAGAAGGTAATACAATATATTCGGATAAAAAGAAATATGGATTACTCAACCTGCCCGAACTCCTCGGTGCCTTCCAAACCATTATTGATTACTACAAAGAACATTTAAATTAACGAATTGTAAAACAATAGATTATGGCTTATTCTGATTTTACATTAAGTGATTTAAAAGATCAATTTGGCATCAGCCATGAGCGTAATCGTATGGAGTTTGATATGCAACCAATTGAGCCAAGTGTATCACTCAAAAAAGATTTGGAACTGGCAGAAAAACTACTCTTGGTGAGTGAAAAAGCAAGGTCAGAGTGGATTGTAGTACCTGTATTAAAGGAATTGATGACGACTAATGACCTGTTTTTTACTATCCATTCGGGCGAAAATCTCAATGTTGATAGTGAGAAAGGACTGAAAGGCGAATGTGATTTTATACTCACTAAAAACATACATACCGCAGAGGTCAATTACCCAATTATACAAATTGTAGAAGCCAAAAAAAATGATATAGAAATGGGCATTGCACAATGTGCCGCACAGGTGGTTGGTGCAAAATTTTTTAATGAAAAAAAAGGTACACCCATAAATAAACTCTATGGTTGTGTGACCAATGGAGATACTTGGTTGTTTATGAGACTTGAAGATGATAAAATCATTATAGACACAAAAAAATACCAGTTGGCGAATCTCCCCGAACTCCTCGGCACCTTCCAAGCCATCATCGACTACTACAAAGAACATTTGAATTAAAAATGGTAAAACATTAAATTATGGCATACAGTAATTTTACATTGGATGGCGTAGAAAAAGAACTCGGACTTGAAGTATTCTCGGTGCCATTGAAGCTAAATACTCAACAGATTCTGCCGAGTGAACGCTTAAAATTTGACCTGCAATTTGCGGATAATCAATCCATTTTGACCGAAAAAGCCAAATCGGAATGGATAATAATACCGATTTTAAAGGAACTACTCGTTGTCAATAATTTTTATTTTAAAGTATATTCGGGCAGTACGCTCAATGCCAACCCAGATAAAGGACTCAATGGTGAATGTGATTTTATACTCACCAAAAATGTCGATAAATATGGAATCAGCCACCCTATCATCCAAATTGTAGAAGCCAAACGCGGCGAACTCGAACTTGGTGTACCGCAGTGTGCTGCACAGTTGCTTGGCGTACAAATATTTAATGAGAACCGTGGCGTAGTGGTGGAAAAAATCTACGGATGTGTGACCAATGGAAAATTATGGAAATTCCTTCGACTTGAAAATAATAAAATTTCGGTAGATATAGGCGAATACACCCTCAACAATCTTCCCGAACTCCTCGGCACCTTCCAAACCATTATTGATTACTACAAAAAACATTTAAATTGATATGAGTGTGACACACATAAGTGGATTTATAATATCAAAATGATTCTTTGATTTAATAAATATAGATTGAGCGTGCTGTAATGACTGCTTTAGCTGTCAAGTGTAGTTTTAACTCAACATTCAATTACTTGAAAATCATT
>CALIZI010000079.1 GCA_938028705.1 uncultured Saprospiraceae bacterium
AGAAAAATAGGATGCGCCTAAAAGCGATACTCGTCTGACGAATCCCTTTGTTAAAATCGGATATTTAGGCAATCAAACGGTGGTTTACTATAAAAATATTCGTCTGACGAGTGCACCCTATTTTAATCGAACACCACCAAATATTAATAATATCCAAATAATTATAATGCAAAATCAAGTTTAAACAAACAAAAAATGATGTACTCCGTTTACTAAACTTTTCGAGTTTGGTAAACGTAAGCATATCACTAAAACTTGTAATCACCTAAAATTCAGTACTTTACTTACGTTTACCAAACTCTTTGAAGTTTAGCAAACGGATGTCTGAATATTGTTTTTCATTTTAAAGCCAATGCCATTAAGTTAAGCGATAAAGTAATACCGTCAGCCTGACGGCAAAGTCTCTCCTACCGTCAGGCTGACGGTATTACATTTCACATTACTCAAAAAGAAAGCCGACAAATTCAATTGAATTTATCGGCTACATTCATCCAAAAACAATTTATCTATTGCTTAATGACTTTTATCGTTTTCCGGTATGCTCCGGCTGAGAAGGCTACATAGTAAATACCTTCTGCAAGACTACTACCGTCAAAGACCAAGCTGAAATATTCAGCCTCAAAGAAAGAATACACCACAGGAATTCTGGCGACTCTACCCAAATTATCCACGACTTCTATGTTCACATCTTTATGCTTTTCGTCGGGCTTAAAGCTGACCGTTATCCTATCGCGGAATGGATTGGGAAATGCTTGAATCTCACCGAAATCCGCACCCAATTCTCTGAGCCGTTCAAACTCCAATTTCGGGTCATCGCGCGACTCAATATCGTCTCCTTTCATCGTATTGGTAGATTCGTAAGGATTGTCGGTAATCAGTGCTTCGTCACTAGGCGGATCTACACAGACAGATGGAAAGATACGCAGGTTCACACCGTCCAAAGCATCAAAACCATGCGCCAAAACGACGGTATCGCAGGCAGTAAGTTCTGTTACAGGAATATTCGTAATACCACCCGATGTATCCGGCTGTGGAATGGTGACTGAGAAGGTATTACGGTCATCTGCATTGGCATATTCCGAACTCGGATGCTCGTCGGGTAGCGGATTACATGCCGTATCAGCCACTTCACTATTCGTAACTAATGGCAGCGCAAGGGGCAACCAGGGGAAGAAACCCGCTGCCATTAAAGCACTGTCATCTGCACCAAGCCAATCGCGGAGCAATCCGGTAAATACACGACGATAATCATGTTGGAAGCCCGTCGGCGCACGACTCACGATATTCGACAAATCAATATTTGTTCCCGTAACCCCTGCGTCAATATGTTTTCCGAAAACAAACATAGGCGAAATGGTGCCATGATCGGTACCATTATTGGCGTTTTCGTCAGCCGTTCTTCCAAACTCGCTAAACGTCACCATTGCCACCCTGTCATCGTAGCCCATCGCTTCAATGTCATCCATAAATGCCTTGACACCGCCCGACAATTGAGCCAGCAAATTGGCATGTGCGCCCGTACCTGTATTGCCAACGACGACCTGATTGACGTGGTTATCAAATCCGGTCATATCCACCAAATAGACCTTCGTTTTGCAACCGCCATTCATCAGTCGGGCAACGGTTTTTAATTGATTTGCCAGATAAGTGTTCGGATAGGTGACAGAAGAGTTTTTTCCGGCATTAAAAACATCCGAAATTCTTCTTGCATAAGTATTGGTGTCACTCTCCACGCCTAGTATGTAGTCCAGTTTTTCACCATAATGCGAATCGGGAATATTGACCGGTGCCTGCTGACCGACCTCAGAAATTAAGGTAAAAAAGCCCGCCGGATCTTGTCCGCTTAAGCTGATTGCTGCAGCGTGTTCGTCAAAAGTATGAAAACCCAGTGACGGTTTTTTATTGCCAAATTGCAGTCCTACGGGGTCTTGCATCATCACCTGCGGGTGTGCTATCACCTGTTCATAAGTGTAAGACAAATACTTGCCCATCCAGCCTTCTTCCAAATTAAAAAGGGCGGGCGTGGAGTCACCACCGGTCAGGTATAAATCGGTAGATTTGAAGTGAGACCGATTGTGATTTTGATAACCCGTTCCCTGAATCAGATTGACATAGCCATCGTCGTATAGGCTTTTAATGCCTGTCATAGCAGGGTGAAGTCCTACTTGGTCAGCCAATGCCAATGTATTGTCTAAGGGAATATAATCGGATTGTTGTATGCGTATATTTGGTCGCAGATTGCTGTATGTGTCGTATTGTTCAATCGGGATGACGGTATTGATCCCATCGTTGCCACCTCTCATTTGAATCACAACCAACACTCTATCTCTGACCGTATCGCAACCGACTGCCTGCAATAAATCTGCAGGCTGAAATACACCAACAGGTATCGTGTTGAGCATGATTGGCGCAACAGCGAGTTTTGCAGATGTATTTAGAAAATCTCTACGTTTCATATTTATATTTTTTTAGTTCATAGTTGGTAGTTCATAGTTCATAGTTGAAATTCACAACTACTTATGAACTATGAACCATGAACTGCCAACTATGAACCATGAACTATCAACTATTTTTTTTTACATTAATTGAAATTCCGGTGTACCCAAAAGGGCGATGATGAGTGCATCAAGTGGAATCCTGACATCACCATCGTCGTTTGACGCTTCGTAGTGTTGCCATTCAAACATCCAATTGAGCACATTTAATCCTTCAAGAAAAATATCGTTGAGGAAATAATCAAAGCGTTCCTGCGAAGGTGACTCCGGGAAAAGGTATTGAGTCAGCTCGTCCACCACTGCAATAGCATCGCTTGGTGCAGAGACATTCAAAGGGTCTTCGATATAAGATATCGTATCCATTTGAGCACCTAAAGAACCGCCTACAAGCACCCGCCTGTTGGTCACAAACATCTGCCCGACCTTGTATCTCGGAATAATCGTGGAGGATATAAACCAGTTATTATCCCATTGCGGAGATTGATGATATGCCGGATAACTCGCTACCGTAACGGGCGCATTGAGCATAAAACCTGTCAAATTAAAAAATGTACCCCGTAAGAAGGCATTTGTAAAAAGATTATAAAATGTAGGTGCATTTGTCTGTTGGTCAGGTAATTGAACATTGAAAAACTTAATGGTATGTGCCAAAATCTCTAAGGGTGATTTTATCATTCCGCCTATGATTTTGTTGGACGTACCATAATTATCTTCATTATAAAAATGTGTACTTTTGAACAGTTGTTCCAGAACGGGCGCAAGTTCATAATTATTATTTCTGAATGTATTTGCCAATGGCTCAATGATGTCGGTTTCGATTTCATCATTGATTTCGGAGTGTACAAAATGCCGATACAATTTGCGGCAAATATGACGCGCCGTTTCTGCCTGAACAAAAATCATATCCAGAAAATCGTCCAATTCGCGGTACATATCGTTTTGCGAAGTGGCACCTGTGATGACGGTATTGTTGAAAAAGGAACTAAAGGTTTTATCCGTTGTATCATGTCGGGAATAGATAGGGCTTCCGGCATAAAGTCCGGTCTCCGCATCCAAGTATGCAGCCGTGCGCGACCTGTGTACGAATCCTGTCAATACCCTTGCTGCTGCTTTTATGTCATCTTCGGTATAGTTTCCTTTACCAATCGTAAACAACTCCAACAACTCCCGCGCATAGTTTTCATTGGGCGATGATGCGGTATTTACGTTGTTGTTGAGGTATCGAAGCATCAGATTGTCGAGGGTTATTTTTTTGGTGAGCGTCTTGAAATTACCTCGTGCAAACTGACGCAACAATTGGTGGTGGTCGTAGTCATTTTCACTTGCACCCGCTACCAGCCAACTCGTGGCAAAATTGGTGTGCAGGAAAAACGCCATTTTCATATTGATGGTCGTGTCCTCTATCAGTTCATTGAACCAGTATCCCATGTGGAAATACTTTTTTTCAAAACCTGATGATACTGTTCCGCTTGGCTCTGGTGTGTTGACCCAAGGCTGCCCCGTTTTGGGGTCGATAGGTTCGGCAAATTGCAGCGGTGGCGGCGGTGCCATCAATTCACTGACGGCTTGTGCGACAGTTTTTGTGGCAAATTCATCCACACGCTGTTTGGTATAATTGAAACAGGTTCTCCGCAGTAGATGCGCCGCTAATTGCGTTCCGAGAACACCTGTTTTAGGCGATAAAGAAGCCATACTTAATAATCATTTAATAGACTAAATAGTGAATGAGTGAATGAGTGAATATTGAATGAATGAATATTGAATGAATGAATATTCTAACTCATTTACCTTTTCAGCTTATAGTCTCACTATGAATAAAATATGAATTTTTAACTTCAATAAATTAAATTTTTAAAATAATATTTAAATAATATTTAAATTTTTATTTATTTAAAAATTCACAATAAAATAATTTAAAATACTGATAAATGTGTTCGCTGATTTTGAATAATAAAAAATATTTAATTTATTAATTTTTAATTATCAAGAAAAAAAAAGTAAAATTTAGATTAATTTGTTATTCAAAACTTAGCGAAGACATTGATTAACCATTAACCATTAATCATTAACCATTAACCATTAATCGTTAATCATTAATCATTATTTTTCAGTTTTTCATTTTCGGCACTTAATGCCTCTAATTTTTTATTCATATCAATGATATATAAAGTCAGTTCTTCTACCTTTTGCAGGAGTTTGATATTCATTTCTCCAAGATGCAAGCCTTCTTCAATCATTTCTTTTTCGGAAGGAATGTCGGGGAGGTGTTTGTTTTCAGTTACATATTTTTCGAGTTCATCAATATCAATCAAATTATAATTTTCGTCGAATACAAAATCGGCACCTGCATCTGTATATACCCGAATCTCTTGGGCGTGGATGTGTCCGTTGACGGTCAATTCAGCTGACGGGGTGTTTGTACCGATACCTACTTTTCCATCCGGATTGAGGTAGTAAACATTGTCGTTGGTGTTTTGCCAGATAGACGAACCGGAAGATACGGGAAGTGTATTGCTGACCGTTCGGTTGACATTGCCTGAAAAATCATTCGTTTCAAGATTAATACTCCAGTTTTTGTTCCATGTATCTACTTCATTGTTTAGATGCGTAGCTTGTACTTCCGATATTCTGACTTTCAAATATTTCCACTCACTATCCGGTTCTCCTATCCATACCATAGTATTCGTTCCATCGTCTCCAAAATAGACTTTATGGGCATTGTCAAGCGAACTCGTTATGATTTGTGCAGAGCAATTGTACCATGTTGTGGTAGGTTCATAATTGTATCCTGCAATGATAGCTGTAAAACTTTTGTCCGTCACATAATTAAATACCTCTACTCTGAATCTCAACATGGTATTGGTATAAAGCACAGGCAGTTTAATCTTAATAGCCCCGACTACATCCGGTCCGTTTTTTACAAAAGAACCGCCTTGGGGAGCATAAATCTGTGTAATGGCATTTTCTTTAATTGTGGCAGGCAATGTAGGTGTTTCTGATAAACCGGAAGCTACCGGAAGTGTATTGCTGACCGTTCGGTTGACATTGCTTGAAAAATCACCGGCATCAAGGCTGATATTCCAGTTTTTGTTCCATGTATCTACCTCAAAATTACCATGCCCGGCTTGTACTTCCGATACGCGGACTTTCAGATAACTCCAGTTGCTGTCTGCTTCTCCTATCCACACGACAGTGTTTGTACCGTCGTCTCCAAAATAGACTTTATGGGCGTTATCGGGAGAAGTCGTTATGATTTGTGCAGAGCAATTGTGCCATGTTGTGGTTGGTGCATAATTGTAACCTGAAATGATAGCCGTAAAACTTTTATCGGTCAGATAATTAAATACTTCGACTCTGAATTTTACCATCGTATTGGTATAGAGTACAGGCAGTTTAATTTTAATGGCTCCGGTCAAATCTGGTCCGCTTGCTGTAAAAGAACCACCTTCGGGTGCATAAATCTGTGTGACGAAATTTTCCTTGACTCCGGCTGGTAGTGTCGTATTGTCGTAGGGAACAAGTACCTCACGACCTGCGGGTAATCCGCTTGCTTTGGGCGTGTCGGAGTGTGTCCAGCCTGTAAACCAACTCGCCTGTTCGCTCATATAAGCATACGCCCGCACATGGAATCGTACATAATAAGACTTATCATCTATAAAAATAACCACTTTGCCATTTTCTTCGGATAGGTAAATATCAGGTGTATAGCTAGTATTACTGACGACTTTATGATTAATATATTTGTCAGCATAGATATAATAGACAATCTTCAAATCAATAGGTATTCCCTTAGCATAATCATAGCCTTCTATCATAATAGTCGGCATTTGCTGACTACTCGCATAAGGCATGTTCGTCTGGATTTTTATACCATTTGTGGGTGTTCCATGGTAGCGGTATGAAAGTACATCATTATAATACTGAGCATAGCCCATCATTGGTACAAATAGTAATACCAATAATACTTTCATGAGTTTGAATGTGTTAGAAAAGTTCATCATTGTTTTTGATTTTTTATTTAGAAGTATTTATTAAAAAATATTAATTATTTATTTATAAATTTTTTAAAAATCTATAAATAAATAAATTTTATTAGAATATTTTATTATATTTAAAATATTTTATAAATAAAAGGTGGATATAACAGGAAATGTGAAATAAGTCTTTTGAATACTTATTTCAATTGATATTACGGTTGGTAAAAGTTGTGAGAAAGGATATCGGGAACAACTTTTATCTTATTATAGTCCTAAGATGTATTATATATAAAAATGGTTGCATTGAAAAGGTTGTTATGTGTTTTTCTTGGTAAAAATAAATGTAATATGTAAATTTATACAGCGTGAAATGAATATATTACTGGCTACTGTACTAATTTTCAATTTATTAAAAATAACAAAAGTATAAATGTTTTTCTCTCGTATTATTGATACTTTTACATTTATTATTTTACATTTATTATTTTACATTTATTATTTTACATTTATTATTTTACATTTATTATTTTACATTTATTATTTTACATTTCAAAAAAGTGTAGAAACGTTTTTCACAGCGTTACTTAGCCTATCTTCTCCGCCTCAATAATCGCCTTTGTCAATGCGCCCAATTTATTATTCACTTCCTGCAATTCACTTTCGGGTACGCTATGTACTACGATGCCTGCGCCTGCCTGATACCGTAGCGTATTGTCCATACTCAAAAACGAGCGAATGACAATCGCCTGATTCATTTCGCCATTGAAATTGATATAGCCCAATGCCCCGCCGTAGAAACTCCGGTTTTGGTTTTCGTATTGATTAATGAGTTGAATGGCTTTGTATTTTGGTGCGCCCGATAGCGTACCTGCGGGGAAGGTATCACCAAAAATTTGAATGGGATTGCCGCCCTCCTCTATCTTGCCCGTCACCTTAGAGACCAAGTGAATGACATGGCTGTAATAATGAATATCTTTCAGGTTTTCGACGGTCACATTGTATGCGTGTCGCCCCAAATCATTGCGTGCCAAATCGACCAACATAATGTGTTCGGCATTTTCCTTCGGGTCTTTTCGGAGGGCTTCCGCACCAGCTAAGTCTTCTTCCAAATCTCCCGTTCTGCGGTAGGTACCTGCAATCGGATTGACGGTAGCAATGCCATTTTTAATGACCATTTGCGACTCCGGCGATGAGCCGAAAATCCGGTAATCGCCATAATCAAAATAGAATAAATAGGGCGAAGGATTGATAGACCGCAAGACGCGATAGACATTAAATTCATCGCCTTTGAAGTCTCGTGCAAACTGCCGCGACAGCACAAGCTGAAACACATCACCAATCTGACAATGATGCTTACCGATACGCACCAATTCCATAAATTCCTCATCAGTCAGGTTGCTCGTTTCTTTGCCTTCGGCTTTGAACGGATGCACCGAAAATTTCTGACTTTTTATCAAGGGCATCAGTTCATCCATACGTGAAGATGCGCCGGGCAGGAGGTTTTCCACGATATACATTTCATCTTTAAAATGGTCAATCGCTATCACAAATTGGTAGAGGTGATACCGAATATCAGGCGTATCAAACTTGCGTTTTTCAGGTGCAAATTTGAGGGTATCAAAATACTGTACGCCGTCGAAACCCGTATGTCCGAAAAAGCCGTTGAAGCCTTCGTATTCGCTTTCATTGGTGATGTCAAACTGTGCAGTAAATCGCTTCAATGCCGCCGGAACCTGCTCAACATCAGTGACTTGTAGCTCGTTCTGATATACGCCGGCTACGCCTTCGGTCAGTTGCCCGGCTTGTACTTTGAAGCTCCCAATCGTCTCCAAACCAATGAAAGACATACAATCCTGCTTGCTGCGAAAATCATTACTTTCCAATAGCACAGGATCGGTAAATTTATCGCGCACACGCAGGTACAAGGTGACGGGCGTGACCATATCGGAGAGTAGTTTTGTGACGCTTGTTTTAAGTTGTATTTTCATAATTGTCCGCAGTTTATCAGTCCGCTGTTGAAAAACAGTGATATGAGGACTAAAAAACGGCTTACCGGATGAAACCGACAAGCCGTTTTTGAATATGTTTGAAACAATACAGGCAGTCACCTCATCCAATTGAGTAAGGGATGTACCAACGCCAAGTATTATTTGTAAAATTTTTCATATTTATTATTACTGCAACAAATGTAAAGGGCTTTTGGGAGAATGTCAATTTTTTTGAATTATTTTTTTTAATGATGAATGCTTAACGATTAATGATTAATTTTTACAATATATAATTTTTTTTATAATAAAAATATTAAATTATTATTACATTTATATATTCATTAATCATTAACCGTTAAGCATTAAGCATTATTTCCTACCTAAAATGGATGCTGGTTTTTTAATGGTTAATGATTAACGATAAATGATTAATTTTCAAATACATAAAATTATTTCAATGAAAATACATTAAAACATTACTTAATTTATACATTCATTAATCATTAACCGTTAAGCATTAACCATTATTTCCTACCTAAAATGGATGATGGTTTAAAGTAGAGAACGGATATGCTTTAGAAACAAATGACTGTTGCAATCCTACCTAAAATGGATGCTGGTTTAAATGCTTCCGTTAGATACGATTGTTGCTGAATACTTTGTTGCAATCCTACCTAAAATGGATGCTGGTTTAAATGATAAACAAGGTCAGTATATAAAGACCGAAAATACAGTTGCAATCCTACCTAAAATGGATGATGGTTTAAAGATTATCACTGGGTAATGTCGTGCATTGCGATTTGTTTCAATCGTACATTGCACCCGTAAACAAATAAAAACAAGTAAAATATATAAATAGACAAAAAAAGTACGTATAATAGCGAGGGTGTGGAAAAAGACCGCGTTTCAATTAGTCCACAGAGACTACCGTAGGATGTTCCG
>CALIZI010000080.1 GCA_938028705.1 uncultured Saprospiraceae bacterium
AATTTGTGTAGGTGACATTGTATTGCCATCAAAAGACATATAATATACCAACCTTTAGCTACTAACTATCTCATTATCAGCTACTTTCCTGCGTATTCAAAGAACATTTTTTACTTTTTTTGCGAACGCAAGAGTCGTATAGTTATCGGGATTACCTAATTTCCCAATTCCCCAATTTCCTTTGTCCAAAGTCTAATAAAATTAGGCTTTGAGTTATTGAAATTAGCGATATTTTCGTGTGAGGAGAAGTTAGAAGTATTGAGATTTTTCTGTCGGAGCAAGTTTTTTATATCAAATTTAAATTATTCTTATCAAAAATAAATCAAAATTTTAAAAACACTCATTTATCCATATAAACAATTGTTTATCAGTATTTTAACCCTCTAAAAACAAGCCATCCAACAATCTCATAATTCATTTTTTCAAAAAAATCCGATGAATCATTAACACAATTCTTTTTCAAAAACATATATCAATGAATATGCTCTAATAGCTAAAAGATTTAACAACGAAGGAGACGGACTCCGACGGCAAGCCCTGTTCCTCAAAAAGTCCCTTGTAATCTCAAATAAAAGATAATCCACATTTACTCTAAAAAGAGACGTGATGTGGTTATCACCGCAGCATGTTTCTTTTATTTAAGCACATGCTCAGCAAAAATGCAACCGGACGTTGATAAGCGTCCGGTGCATTTTCTTATTCAAAAAACATAAACAAAACACTTCTATGAAAAAGATGACCACAGCACGATTCATAGCTTTTTGGCTATGTCTATGCCCCTTATTTTGCATGGCGCAAGATAGATATAATGACTCTCTCGCACTTGTAGCCCTACATACTGCCACTGATGGTACTAACTGGACAAATACATGGAATTTGACCGAATCTATGGATACTTGGCATGGTGTGGGCTTGAGTGAAAACGGAAGGGTAGATTTCTTAGATTTATCCTCGAATGAACTCTCTGGCAATATCCCGCCTGAAATTGGACAGCTAACCAACTTAGTAAGGTTGTGGATATCCGACAATCAACTCACCGGAAATATTCCGCCCGAAATCGAAAATATGACGAGTTTGATAACGGTAATTTTGTCCGGCAATCAACTCTCCGGCGAAATTCCGGTTGAAATCACGAATTTAGCTACACATCATCTAACTTACTTGTCTTTAGGGAGTAATCAACTCAGCGGTAGTATTCCGTCCCAATTTGGGAATATGACCAATCTAATATCACTTAGTTTAGAAAATAACCAACTCACCGGGAACATTCCGCCCGAAATCGGGAATATGACGAATTTGGAAGGCATAAATTTATCCGGCAATCAACTCACCGGGAACATTCCTCCTCAAATCGGAAATCTGATAAATTTGAAACACCTATATCTGACAAATAATGGACTGACAGGTAATATTCCGGATGAAATCGGAAATTTGATAAATCTGCAATCATTATATTTATATAATAATGAGTTGACGGGTAATATTCCGAACACTATTGGAAATTTGGTGAACTTGAAAATCATATCCGCTTATAATAACCAACTGACAGGCAATCTTCCCGATTCTATTGGCAATATGACAAGTTTGGAGGAATTACGTTTAACTCATAATCAACTCACCGGCAGCATTCCGGCTTCAATTGGCAACTTAGCTAACCTGACTACCTTAGTGCTGTCTGCCAATCAACTTACAGGCAGCATTCCGGCTTCGATGGAGAATTTATTGAATTTGACAGCTCTGTATTTGAATGACAATCAATTGAGTGGCAGTATTCCACCCGAAATTGGAAATATGATAAATCTGACTGATTTATATATTTATAATAATCAATTAAGTGGTTGTTATGACAACAATCTTGCGAGTCTCTGCAATCAGTTGTCATGTAACGATTGTATCTCCAATGGCAATAGCTTCGACACTTCTTTTGAGGACTTTTGCAATACAGGCGAAGGTGGATGTGATACAATCCCTTGTCGCGAAAGAGACTCTATCGCTCTTGTAGCTTTATATAACTCTACCAACGGAACTGACTGGATAAATTCTTGGGATTTGACCCTTCCAATGGATACTTGGTATGGTGTAAACCTTGATTTGAATGGCTGTGTGCTTTGTATTGATATGGACGGTGTGGTTAATTGTATCGACAACTATGGTATACCCGGGAATAATTTATCAGGCAATATTCCGCCGGAAATCGGAGATTTGGATAAACTGCAATTTTTAAGTTTTGCCAACAACCAACTCAATGGAAGTATCCCGCCCGAAATCAAGAATTTAAATAATCTTGTCTCTCTGATGTTGTATGAGAATCAAATTAGCGGCAATATTCCACCTCAAATCGGAAACCTAAATAGTCTGCAAATTTTGAGTTGGGATAACAATCAACTCAGCGGTAGTATCCCGCCCCAAATCGGAAATTTGAGCAACTTGACTTACTTATCCTTATGGGAGAACCAACTTACTGGTAATATTCCGCCCGAAATAGGAAATTTAAGTAACTTAACACGACTGTCTCTTGATTCCAATAACCTCACCGACAGTATTCCCTCCACAATCGGGAACTTGACGAATCTGACTGATTTGACTATTAATGATAATCAACTTAGTGGTTGTTATGACGACAATCTACTGAATCTTTGTAGTCAGCTATCGGCATCCTTTAATACCAACGAGTATATCTCTGATGGCAACAGCTTTATCAACTCATGGGAAGACTTCTGCAATATAGGTGAAGGTTTGTGTAGTACATACATCCCATGCCGTCAAGACGACTCTCTCGCTCTTATAGCACTATATGAAGCTACCGATGGAGCTAACTGGACACATACTTGGGATTTAAATCTTCCAATCAGTACTTGGTATGGCGTAAACCTTGACTTGAATGGTTGTGTGACTTGTATTGATATGGATGGTGTTGATAATAATTGTGGAGATGATTATTTTGATGGTGGAAATAATTTGCAAGGCAATATTCCACCCGAAATCGGAAATTTAAAGAGCTTGGATCATTTGATTTTAATGAACAATCAACTCACTGGCAGTATTCCACCCGAAATTGAGGGTTTAGAGCAACTCATATCTTTACTTTTGGGTGGTAATCAATTGAGTGGTAGTATTCCGCCGGAAATGGGAAATATGGATAACCTGAAAGTCATGAACTTAGCTTTTAATAAATTAAGTGGCAGCATTCCCCCCGAAATCGGAAATTTAGAGTATCTGTCAAGTTTGCAATTATGGGGCAATCAATTGACAGGTAATATTCCGCCTCAAATTGGAAATTTAAGCAACTTATGGTCTTTAATATTACATGAAAATCAACTCACCGATAGTATTCCGCCGGAAATCGGTAATCTGACCAACTTACGTCAATTATATCTACATTACAATCAGCTTACTGGAGATATTCCACCTAAAATCTTAGACTTAACCCATTTAGAACATTTATATTTATCTCATAATCAACTTACTGGTAGTGCTCCGAATTTCGTTGTCCTAACCGATTTACAAACCCTACACCTTGACCATAACAAATTCTCATTTGATGCTATCGAAGCCATTTACGACTCGATTAGTGCTAATGTTGATTTCTGGTATTCCCCTCAATATCATGGCGAGCCTCAAGGTTATACTCAAGATTTTGGTAATAATCTGACATTGACATTTTCAGAACCACTACTCGGAAACAACAATCAAGAGTTCAGCTATCAATGGAAGAAAAACGATAGTAAACTTACAGGCAGTACCGATTCTATATATACAATTGATAGTCTGCAACTTTCTGGTGTTGGTAAATACACCCTACATGCCACTGACACCTCGCGTGTACCTGATTTGGAGATAATCTCCGAGCCGATATATACCATTATACCCGGCTATGATTCGTATGGTCAGCCCGTAGAGTACAACCAGATTATGGTAGAATTTGATAATGAAGCTAACCGCATTCATTACGAAAATACTTATTTATATCCCAATTTCGGTTATGTAGCCAAAAGCTGCGATTGTAACCGCGAGTTGCATTTGTGGCAATTTCAAAGTGACGAGATAGCCTTAGAGGTATTTTTGGAGGTTAATACCAAAAGAGAACCCCAAAGGGAAGATGCCGAGATAGATGGTGGCTTTAATAACAGCTTGAACATTGACTCACTTTTCAGTGGACAGGGTAGAAATTGGTACGCTGATTATCTGAATAGTTACCCCGATGCAGTGACAGTATATATGCTTGATTCGGGAACAGATATAAGCAATTGGGATGCTTCATCTTATCTCATCAATGATGCTCCTGTGGATACTTGTTACGATTACGATATAGAATTAAGTGCCGGATACGATTATACGACAGATACCATAAACGGTGATTTCTCTGATTCCATAGGTCATGGTACCTTTGGAACAAGAGCAATAGCAGAAGGAACAGACGACTTCATGAATCTTAGTATCGTTCCTCTAAAGGTATTCGATGAACAGGGACAAGGCACTTTATTTGATTTTATTTGTGGCTTATATCATGCAATTGACCACGATGCAGACATCATCAATATCAGTGCAGGATACTCCGGTCAACCTTCAAGTATCCTTGAAAAAGCGATTGCTCTGGCACATTCCGAAGGGCAATTCATCGTTACCGCTGCGGGCAATGAAGGGGTCAATATTGATAGTTTCCCACAATATCCCGCGTATTATGCCAAGCCATTTTACAAAACCGCTTATGATGGTTCTGATTCTCTCGTTCATTATGATAATGTCATTTCAGTAGCAGCACTTAATGCTATGGATAATCTTTGGCAACATTCTAATTATGGCAATGAAGCAGCAACTATATCTGCCTACGGCGAAAATATGGGAGGTTATTCGCATACGGGGGAAAATATCAATAGTAGTGGTTCTTCTATGTCTGCCTACTATGTCACAAGGCAGTTGGCAGTAGAAATGGCAAAAGATACAAGTCGTACTTATCAACAAATTTGGGAGGATTTTGAGGATTCCAGTTTAAGAGATTGCCCTTCGACTTCGGGTTTCACTAGTACAGGAAAATGCCTTGACATCCACTTGATACCTTCTTGCAGGCAAATAGACTCACTCGCTCTCGTAGCTCTATATGATGCTACCGATGGTGCAAATTGGACAAATACTTGGAATTTGGCACTACCGATGGAAACCTGGCACGGAGTAATTTTAAATGGAGATGGTTGTGTTACTCATTTAATAATTAATAATAATAATTTAAATGGTAGTATCCCACCCGAAATTGGTTATTTAAGTCATTTATCCCAGTTATATATAAGATGGAATAGTGGATTGAGTGGTAGTATTCCTCCAGAGATAGGTCACTTGACAAATCTGATTATCCTATATTTAGACCACAATAACCTCACCGATAATATTCCGCCGGAATTAGGGAATTTAAATAAATTACGTCGTTTGGGATTACATGATAACGAACTTAGCGGTAGCTTTCCGCAAGAACTCGGTGATATGGAAAAAATGACATTATTACTTCTGTTTAATAACCAACTCAGCGGCTGCTTCAATGACAATTTGATAACACTTTGTTCGCAGTTGGGAACATACAGTACCAACAGTCGTATCAGCAGAGGCAATAATTTTGCTATATCTTGGGAAGATTTTTGTAATGACCTAAGCTGTGGTAGTGATAAAGTCGAACAAAATCAACAAATTGATACTCACAATTATCCTAATCCATTTACAGACCATACAACCATAGAATATACTTTACTCAAAGACAGTCCTGTCACCCTCACCATATATGACGCATCAGGTAAAGAAATTGCTTTGATTCATCATAATGAAATAAAAACTCAAGGCATACATACTGTTACTTTTGAAGGTGGTCTTTATCCGGCAGGTATGTATTATTATACCATTCAAGCAGGCGAATATTTTGGCACTCAAAAAATGGTATTGATGAAATGAGTAACCAACTTTATATGTAAATAATCCTTTAAATCAATTAGTTGCCTGATTATCAATTTCAATAATTGATAATCAGGCAACTTTATTTTTTATTTAAGAACTTATTAAAAAATACATAAGTCGGTGTATCTTCATGTAAAAATAAAGATATGCGCTATTTTTTATTCTTAATATTTACATGTCCGATTTATCTAACAGCTCAATCACTTATCCAATTAAACTGTATAGATGAGGAAAAACGTATTTGTATCTGTCCAAAAGGAGGTGACTTCTCTTTGGAAGATGCACTAGCTATAGTAACAGCAGATACAATGCAAGATTTTCAGCTTTTAGCTTGCTACCACCACAAAATAGGCACAAAATTTCATAAAAAAGAATCCGAAAAAGCCTTATACCATTACAATAAATCACTTAAACTACGAGAACAATACGACAGAACTAACCTATGGAAATCATATTATGTTATCTCTGACATATATTATCGATCACATGATTTCAATAAATCCATTGACAATTATAAAATAGCTTACCGATTAGAAGGATATAAAACCCCATCAGACTCGGTTAATATATTAGTAAATCTTGCAGACAACCTTGCCAGTATAGGCGAACTCCAGGCAGCTGTAGAATATGGAAAATTAGCAACAAAAGTAAAAGCAGATTCGGCTAAAACAGCCCATGCTAATAATATACTTGGTATAATTTTATGGCGATATGGAAACAATATTATAAAGCTTAAACAAGCTATACATCACTTTGAAATTGCCATCAATTTGTACAAATCAGACGTGAAAAAAGCAAGGGTTTATAATAATATAGGACTGTGTTATGATTATTTAGGGAATTATCCAGAGGCTTTTTTTTTATATAAAAAAGCACTGCGTATATATATATATGAAAAAGATACACTGTCTCAATCTCAAACCCTCAATAACATCGCTGCAGTATTGTACAAACAAAGCAAATACGAACAAGCCATAGAAATCCTTAACCAATCCTTACAACTCCGACAAACCTACTATGAAAACACCTCTTTCCAATATACCTACACTGCCAATTACGAAAACCTCGCCGAAAACTATGAAGCACTCGGAAACATCAATGAAGCATTAAAAAACTACCAACTCGCCCTCATCAACCTCACCGACAACTTCCGTGACGAAAACGACATTAATTCTAATCCCGAAGTAGCAAACAATCACTACATCTACAACAAACCCGACCTCCTCCGCATCCTTGACCTCAAAGCCCAAGCTGCCCTCAAAGCTAAAAAAATCGACCTTGCACACAGTACCTATCAAGTATTGGACGAATGGATAAACGAATTTTACAAAGACCTCTCTACAAATGCGTCCAAACTCACATGGATAGAACGTGCACACGCCATGTACGGCAATGCTATCGAAGTTGCGCTGATGAAAGACAAACAGGAAAAAGCCTTTGAGTACGCCGAAAAAGCCCACGCCGTACTCCTTTGGCAGAGTCTTTCACAGCAAGCTGCGAGGAGTTTACTTTCAGAGGATGATAAGGAAAAAATGGACGACCTCAATGCCCAAATCCGGCAGGCAGACCAACAGTACCGCTATGGTGAGATTAAAATAGAGAAACTACGCGACATTGAAAGTAAACGGGATAAGTTGGAACAGGAATTTGAAAAGGTATATCCCGAATACAAAAAACGCAAATACCGCAAAGCATCTGTTACTGTATCGGATGTTCAAAGCACCTTGAATCGAAAAACCGCCTTCATCGAATATTATCTGACCGATGATTCATTATACATTTTTACCATTACAAAAAAGGGATTAAACATAAACACCGTACCAAATGAAGGACTTGCCAAGGACATTAAAAGTGTGGTAGTCATGATGAAAGATAAATACAGTAATATTTCATCATATAATGAATCCGCACATCAATTATATCAAAAACTCATTCCCGAACACATACAAAACAACCACATCAAACACCTCATCATTGTACCCGACAAAGAAATTGGCACACTTCCTTTTGCAGCATTACCAACACAAGAAGCATCTGATACTTTTGATACAGATTATCCTTTTCTAATTAAAAAATTCAGTACCAATTATCTGTACTCCTACGGTTCTTACCAACAACTGCAACAAGACACGCGACAGTACCCGGATAGCAATAAACTTGCTGTCATCGCACCGATTAAATATAATTTTAAAAATTGGAAACCTTTAGAAGAAACTGAAAATCAAGCTAATATACTTAAACAGATGTATGGAAAAAGCATAAAAATCTTAAAAAGTAAAGTCGCAACAAAAGAAACTGCCACAGCGATTTTAGAACAAGGCTACGAAACCATACAACTCAGCACCCATGCAAAGCATGACGGAAACGGAAAAATTATTTTCCGGGATGACTCTCTCACACAAAACGAAATAGATAAACTCAATGTCAAAGTAAATCGCCTAATACTCGCTGCCTGCCAGACTGCTGAAGGTAAGCAAAACTCCGGCGAGGGTATTCTCAGTCTCGGTTGGAATTTTGCTTACAAAGGCGTACCCAGCATCACGATGACTCAATGGTCGGTGAATGAAAAAACGACAATGGATATAATGACCGATTACCACAAAGCATTGAGAAACAAAACACCTGCCGACCAAGCCCTTCAAAAGGCACAAAAACAACATTTGGAAAATGTATTAATTTCAGCGCATTATCATCCTTACTATTGGTCAGCTATCATACATACAGGCAATCCGGGCAATACATCAGGCAATAGACTCTGGCTATGGGCATTAGGGATTATATTATTATTGATTACATTTTATATATTAAATAAAATAAAATAAAATCTGCATCATCCGCCCAATCCGCGAAAATCTGCGTTCCATTTCTCGCGTCAGT
This sequence comes from uncultured Saprospiraceae bacterium, assembly GCA_938028705.1. GTDB lineage: Bacteria > Bacteroidota > Bacteroidia > Chitinophagales > Saprospiraceae > JAHDEO01. Next base: position 8,815 of record CALIZI010000080.1, read on the forward strand.
TCCGTTCACCGTCTGCCGTTAGTCGTCCACCGTCAAGCCAACACCGCTTCATCCCTCAATTGCCTTGTATAAAGTTCAAAATACTTGCCGCGTTCGCGCATCAGTTCTGTGTGCGAACCATCTTCTGTTACCTTTCCTTTTTCGATAACGAGGATACGGTCACAGTTGCGAATCGTACTCAATCGGTGTGCGATGACGATAGAAGTTCGTCCTTCGAGTACCCGCTCAATGCCCTTTTGAATCCGTGCTTCGGTCAGCGTATCAATAGACGATGTGGCTTCATCCATAATGAAAATACGCGGGTCGGCAAGCACTGCACGAGCAAAGGAAATCAACTGTTTTTGACCCAGTGACAATTGCTTACCTTCCTCCCCAACTAGTTCGTCGAGTTGCTCAATAAACTCCTCTCCGCCAGCTTGTCGAAGGGCTGTAATTATCTCATTATCAGTTGCTTTATGATTGCCGTAGGCAATGTTTTCACGAATCGTTCCGGTAAATAAATGTGGCGTTTGTAGTACCACACCGAGTTGGTCGCGTAGGCTATGCAGAGTACGGTCTTGGTAGTCAATACCGTCAATCAGTAGTTGCCCTTTGGTGGGTTCGTAGAAGCGACAGACGAGATTGGCAATTGTAGATTTTCCCTCACCCGTAGCACCTACGAGCGCGACGGACTGTCCGGCTTTTATCGTAAGATTAAAATGCTCCAATACAGGATTTTCTTTTTCGTAATAAAACGATACATCTCGAAATTCGAGTTGCCCATTGATATGTCCGAAATCGCTGATACCTTCTTTTTCCTGTATAAAATTACCTTCATCAATCAGCGAAAAAATGCGCTCACCGGCTGAAAGACTGCCCTGCGCTCGCGCATAAAACATCGAAATATCAATAATGGGCCAAAAGATACGATTGGCATAATCAAAAGCTGCCGTCAGTACACCTACCGTAATCGCGGCAGGAACAGCAATCGACATTTTACCACCAAAAAAGACTACGCAAGCACCCGCCAACGAGCCTATCATCACCACAACAGGCACATATAAAGCAGTATGATAAGCAGCTTTGAAAGAGACGTGTCGCATATTGCCGGTCATATTCCGAAAAATGCCACCCACACGAGATTCTTGTGCGGTACTTTTATTGACCATTACGCCGTTGATATGTTCATTATAAGAAGCGGTGAGTTCGCTGTTTATTTTACGGGCTTTACGAGAATATGCTAGCACAAGCATTCTGATTTTGATAGAAGCCACCAACATAACAGGAATGGACAATAAGACAATAATTGCCAATTTCCAACTATATATAAACATCGCTCCTATACAAAAAATCACCATAGTAATGCCCCACAAACAGTCAATCAAGCCCCATGAAATGACCTCCGCCACGCGGTCCACATCCGAAGTCAGACGACTCAATAACCAACCCGAAGCGGAGCGGTCATAGAAGGCAAAAGACAGTTTTTGGAGTTTGCGAAACATGGCTTCTCGTAGGTCATAAATGATGTATTCGCGGATGCGTCCGGCTTGTCTGACGAAAAATAAAACGCCGACTGCCTGTATGATTCCAACGACCATAAATATCGCAACATAGACCCAAAGTCCTTGATAATCAACGGTTTTGCCTTGTCGGAATGCTGTAATTTGTGGAATCATATAGTCGTCTATCATCACCAGTAATATCAGTGGATACACCGCATCCACTATCGCCACTATCCCTATCCAAAACATAAAACCGTAGAACCACTTTTTGTAATTCATACAGTAGCCAAACATCCGCTTGAGGAAGGGAACTAAGGCTTTTTTATCTGTAAATTGTTGGTCTTGTGTATGATGTTCCATTGTTTATTTTTTGTTGTAAGTAGAGTTGTTTTTAAAATTATTTTTATAATATAATATTTTTTTATAATAAAAAAAATGACAATATTGTATTTTAAAAATAAAAATATGTTTATGTTTAACATGGGATATTTTTTCCGAATTTGGGCTAAAACTCGTCAGACATTTAAACTTTGCAGGAAAATATGGTATCATCGGTGAATTTTGAAAATGTCAGACGAGTTTTAGCCCAAATTCAAGCGCAAAATGTCAACGATATTAAATAAAAATCAAGTTTCTAAAACCAATCACATCCACGAATCCCGGATCTCATCTTCCACTGCCACTTGTATATCATATATTTTTTTATAAAAACCTTTTTGCATCAATAATTCTTCATGCGTACCCATTTGTGCGATGCTACCCGCATCAAATACAATGATGCTGTCGGCTTGCTGCACCGCTGTTAATCGGTGGGCAATGATGATGCTGGTTTTGCCTGCCATTTTTTCTTTGAGTGCTTGCTGTATATCGTATTCTGTTTCAGTGTCCACAGCCGAAGTCGCATCATCAAGAATGAGAATATCCGGCTCACTCATTAGGGTACGAGCTAAGGCAACACGCTGTTTTTGCCCACCGGAAAGGGTGACACCTTTTTCACCAACGAGTGTATCATATCCTTTTGTCATTTTATGAATAAAAGTCTCTACATCAGCGGCTTTTGCAGCATCAAGCACGATGCCTTCTTGCGCTTGCGGATGTGTATAAGCAATATTTTCACGTACAGTAGTGGAAAATAAAAAAGGTTTTTGATGCACAATACCCAATCGACTACGCAGGTATTTTTTATCATAAAAATGAAGGGGCTGATGGTCTAATAAAATTTCTCCTTCGTCGGGTTCATAAAAGCGGGCGAGGAGTGCGATGACGGTAGATTTACCCGCTCCGGTAGCTCCCATAAAGGCAATTTTTTCTCCGGCTTCAATGCTGAAACTGACATTGCGGAGGTCATAAGTGTCAGCTTCTTTATTGTATTTAAAACTGACATTCCGAAATTCGATATGACCATTAATTCGCTGTTTTTCGTCATTTATTTTACCCGAATAATCTTCTTCTTGTGCATCCAATATTTCGGAAATACGCCCCATAGCGACGCTTGCCATGCCCATTTGCGACATGACTTTCGCCAACTCGCGCATGGGCCAAGCCACCATAATAGAGTAAGCAAAAAAGGCAGAAAATTCGCCGACGCTAAGCTGTCCGTTGAGGGTAAAATAAGCACTGCCGATGATGCCCAAAACGATTTGGATATGCACCAACATATCAGACAGGGGCCAAAAAAAGGTGTGCAAATCTACTTGACGCACACCAATTTTTAATTTGACTTCATTCTGATCTTTGAATTTATTGATTTCAAAATCTTCATTCGCAAATGCCTTCACCACACGAATCCCCGACAGATTTTCTTGTATAATAGCGGTTAATTTATCTTGTTCGGCTTCGTGTTCTACCCACATTTTTCTTTCTTTCATAAAAAAGATAAGAGAGGTGATTACGATAATCGGCACCACCGAAACGGCAATAAAAGCCGCAGTAGGATGCACGATATACATCATAGCAAATGCTCCGGCGAAGAATGCCGAAAAACGAATGACACTGACGACTTGTACACCAATAAAACCCTTGATGGTATCTATATCTCCGGTGCAACGTTGAATGAGGTCGCCGGAGGGCATTTTGCCGAAATATGTAGCGGGCATAGCTTGTATATGTGAAAAAAGTGTATCACGTAATCGCTTGACTGCCTTTTCGGTACTGTTGGCTGTGATGACACCTGAAAGGAATTGTGTGCTGGAACGCAATGCAGCTATGACAACATATAATGCGCCTATCCATGCCAGAGAAGTCAGTAAATTATCGGGTGTGATTTTGGGAATAAGTTGGTAAAAAAACGAGACTACGCGGTCGGGTGTGGTGGTGGTGGCTTCACCATTGAGGGCAAATAATACGACTCCGTCTATGGTGATTTGGAGTATCTTAGGCACCAGCATCGCTACCAACATTGAAACGATAAGCAAGATACCCGCAAATAAATAATGCCATTTCCACGGTCCTAATACTTGAAATAGTTTGTATATGTTCTTCATTTATATTGTGTTGTGGTGTTAGATGGTGTTGTGTTGTATTTTTCACCAAACGCATTTTAAAAAAAATAAGTTCTTGTATTGGGAAAATTTATGTTTATTTTTGTAAAAATAGTTCATAGTTGATAGTTCATGGTTCATAGTGTGTACGTTCCATGAACTATGAACTATGAACTAAGAACCCTGAACCCTGAACTATCAACTATGAACTATGAACCATGAACTATCAACTATGAACCATGAACTATGTTATGAAAAAATCAAGACAAGCAAAAAATTTTATTCAGCGACCTTCATATCCGGGAGGTCGGGCGGCTATCAATGAGTTGATTAAGCGGGAGTTGCGCTATCCTGAGCAGGCATTGGAGGCTAAGGTGGAGGGTAAGGTGAAAGTATCTTACACCTTGAATCATAAAGGAATCGTCACAAGCGCAAAGGTAGTAAAAGGACTCGGGCATGGCTGCGACGAGGAGGCAATTCGACTGGTCAATTTATTGAGATTTGATGTGCCGAAAAATCGGGGAGTAAGAGTGACATTCAACAAAACGATTACGATTCATTTTCGCTTACCAAAGCAGAAAAAACCTAGTGTAAATTATCAATACACATCTTCTAATCCTAAACAAATAAAATCAAAAAAGTCTTATAAAATTACTATAAATTATTGATTATAAGGTAATTAAATGTATTGATAAAATATTTTTACATTAAAAAAAATATAATTTACTCTGTCACACTAAACATAATTTATACCGAAAAACAGGTTGGCACAACTTGTAGTTTTGAGCATGATATAATATACTTTTTATGTATAATGCTTTTACAATCCATAAATCCCAATTTCGGTTATAATTATGAATTGTGTACTCACAAAATTTATTAAAGTCTGTTATTTACTCTTTTGTAGCTCGTTTTTTACATCAACGCTGGTTGCTCAATCTCCGGGCAATGTACCGAGTGACCTTTATATGTGGTTGAGAGCTGATAAAAATGTGATGTTGGGAAGTGGAATTGATGTACAAAGGTGGAATGATGTAAATGGAAATGCAGCTAAATATGCGATACAAAGTATTGCCAACAATCGCCCCAAAATAGTCAATAGCCAGATTAACGGCAACAAAGTCATCAGATTCGATGGCATAGATGATTATATGCGTATGGATGTAGCGGCGGCAGTTTTATCGGGAGATTGTTCGATTTTTATGGTCATTACACCCCGCGAAGATGGTGATGTGGGCTATTATCTATCCACACATCTAAATGGAAATGACCGCTTGAAATTCGGGCATAAACTTACCGGGGAACTGACTTACAGCAATACCGTTCCGGCAGTATGGAACGGCGATATGCACGATAAAGATGCTATGGTGACTTTTCAAATCGAAGAAGATTTTTATGCAGATGGTTATGTCAATGCGGTATTCGCTACACCATGGACACATAGTATTCAAAATTCAGGGGCTAATGAGGCTTCGCTTGGGCAAGAATATGACGGTTCCGGCGCGACCTCCAACCATTGGAAAGGTGATATAGCGGAGGTCATTATTTATAATAGATTTTTAACTTCGGCTGAACGCGACAAAGTCCATTCTTACCTAAATATTCGTTATGGTATCAATATTCCTGTTGCGAATCACAATCAATTTAATCATACAAATTATCCTGAAAATATAGCGGGTATCGGCGTGGATGCCAATCAAAATTTGAACCAAATCAATAGTCAAAGTGAAGAAGCCGGAGCGGCAGTCAGAATGTTGGCTCCCAGCAACTTAGGGGAAGATGAATACTTGGTTTGGGGAAATGACGGTGCGACTACCAACGAAATTGCTACGGAAAACCCCACCGCTGTTATAAAGCGGATTCAGCGCGAGTGGCGGGTAGCCGAAACCGGCGAAACGGGTACGGTATCAGTGAGTTTTGATTTGGCAGAACTGGGCTTGACCGGACCATACAATGCTGCTGATTTTGGTTTGTTGGTGGACGGTGACGATGGCAATTTTTCTAATGCTACGATACATACTTTGGGAGCAAGCATCATTGGTAATGTCATTACTTTCAATCAAGTACCTTTTAATGACGGCGATTGGTTTACACTGGCTACTGAATTAGGAAGTGCTTGTATTGACATTAATATCACGATGTTTTTGGAAGGTACATATAATCCAGCAACCAATGAAATGACAACAAATCTCAACAATAGAGGATTGCTACCCGGGCAAACCCCCATCAGCAGTCTGGCAATACCTACTCCTGCAGGACATCCTTACAGCGTTGCCCCGTGGAGCTATTCCGGTACAGAGGGCGCAGGTTGGACAAGTGCAGATTATAGTGCAGATGTAGTAGATTGGGTCTTGGTTTCTTTAAGAACGGGTATTGGCAAAAATACCGAAGTAGCAAGAGGTGCAGGGCTGTTGATGAAAGACGGCAGTGTAGAAATGGTTGACCCCTGCGTATTGGATGGTACAAATTCGGGTCCGTTTCACATTATGATAGAGCATCGCAACCATGCCGGGGCCATAACGAGCGTACCCGTCAATGTGGTCGGCAATACTGTTAGTTACGATTTTGGTAGTAGTAATAATACACACAGTGCCGGTCAAACTCTCGTAGGCGCGAAAAGATGTCTGTTTGCAGGTGACTGCGATCAAATGAACGATGCACCAAGCGGCTACGACATCAACGGTATTGATAAAAGCACTTGGGATGCCAATAATGGTGTATTCGACATATATCTGCTCGCCGATTTTAATCTTGATGGCAATGTGGACGGCTCCGACAAGTCTCTCTGGTCAGTCAATAATGGTATTTCTACCTCCATTCCACGATAAATAAGTTGAATATCGAATATTGAACAAGGAATGTCGAATATCGAAGTAGTGTATCCTTCATCCTTCGATATTCCTTGCTCGATATTCGATATTTAAAAAAAGTAGCTCATAACAGTTTTGGACTTTGGACAAAATGGGAACTAGGGAATTGGGAAATTAGGTTTAGAATCGTAACTCATTGATAAGCAATTGAATAATTTTTATTAATAAAATAAAACATGTAATTAATTACTTTTTGTAAAAATCTAAAAAAGAGGGGTTTACCTAATTTCCCAATTCCCCAATTTCCTCTGTCCAAAGCCCAAAACAGTTTTACATTTAAAAATATAAAACCGTCATGAGCTATTTTTCAATCAATTCATCTCCATTCTTATAATTTAGCGGCAGCAGGGAAGTCAATCTCTACACCAACTAAATTGTGGAAAGTATTAGTAATACCGATAATACCCGCAGCAATAACAAGGTCAACCAAGTTTTCATCAGTATAACCTGCATCGTAGAAAGCTGCCTTGAAATTCTCGTCAACACGCCCTCTATTCTCGGCAAGGGATTTGGAAAACTTGGCAAGGGTATCGTATTTCGCATCCCAACTCGCTCCGCCGGCTCTCAATTCAAGTATTTGTTCATCTGTAAAACCGTTCATTTTGGCAATAGCTGTGTGTGCAGCTTGGCAGTATTTGCAGTCGTTGACCTGACTAATCGCTAAGTCGATGACTTCTTTTTCTTTTTTTGAAAAAGAGGTGGCTCCGTTAGCGAAGTCCAGAAAATTTCCCAAGGCACTCTTCGAATGTGCCATAGCTGCATAAAGGTTAGGAACAAAGCCTAAACCTGAATTTAGTTTGTCAAAAATGGCTTGATTTTCAGGGGAAACTTCTTCTCTTGTGGGAACTCTGAATTTTGTTAAAGTACTCATTATGCTTATTTTATAATTTAAAAAAAACGTTATAATTTAAAAATGATTTCGGATATTTTAAGCTAAAAGCTGATTGATATTTTGAGAAATACTTGCTTTGCTTTGCAAGCCATTTTGCTTACCGACCAATTCTCCATTTTGGAAATAAAACAAAGCGGGAATGCTTCTGACTCCAAACTGTTGAGAAAGCTCAGGATTGCTATCTACATTGATTTTGGAAACGACTGCTTTACCGTCAAATTCGGTAGCCACACTTTCCAAAGTCGGATGCAATGCTTTACATGGTCCGCACCAATCGGCATAAAAATCTACCAATACGACATCGTTGTTTTTAATGGTCGTTTCGAAATTTGAATTATTTAGTTGCTGTATCATTTTTATTATTTTTAATTGTTTATAAATAATTGATGACACAAAGATAGGTGTGTTTTTAGGGCTAAAGTTAGGCTAGAATTCCCGAAGAATAGGCAGTTTTTCCTTTTGTAATGCGATAATGCTGAAATGCGATAATGTTTTATAATGAATGAATTTTGAATGAATGAGTGAATCACAAATGCGTACTGATTCATTCATTCAAAATTCATTCACTCATTCATTCCCATTATCGCATTATCGCATTTCAGCATTATCGCATTTCAGCATTTCAGCATTATCGCATTTTAAACTCTGTAGGTGAGACTCCTTCCAGTTTTTTGAAGAACCGCCCAAAGGTCTGTGAATCTTCAAAACCGACTTCATAAGCGATTTCTTTGACGTTCATATCAGAGAAGTTCAGCAGGCGTTTAGCTTCAAGCAATCTGCGTTCTTGTATATATTGCAGTGGTGTTTTGTCGGCTAATTTTGAAAATAGATTGGATAAGGTCTTGGGAGATTTGTTGAGCATGGCGGCATACTCTGCTACGGTGTGTGTGGTTTTGAAATTTTGCTCGACCAAGAAGTTGTATTCTCTGACGATGTCGATTTTGCCATTATTGAGTGCAGTATAATGGTGTTGAGTTTTGTAAATGCGCGTACATAAAATGATAAATCGCTTCAACATAGACTGCAACATTTCCAATTGTAAACCATCATGAGACTGCATCTCCAACTCAAACATTTTCCAAATCGTCCGAAACTTCTCTAATTCCTCATCAGGTATCACAAATTTGGGCAATTGAGAGGCACCAAAAAATAAAATTCCCGTACAACTCACCTCGCTATCATGGTCTATTACGCAATAAAAAAGCCGATTGAAGCGCAGCAATCTTGCATGACAGACATCTGCAATATCCACTTTATGAAATTCCGTTAAGCAAAAAATCTCATTTGCTGATGATTTGTATTCGACATTATCTATCGTAATATGTTGTCCGTCTTTTTCAAACCAAATAAAGGTTAAAGGACTTTCCAACTCTTCTCTTTGTTTGAAATCCTTCTCACATTGGATGCTTTCCAATTGCAGGTATTCGTTTGTTTTTCCTCTGAATATCATTTTTATAAATTTTGTATCTGTTTGAGATACAAAATTTGTGCGTGTAATGTTTAACCGGACTTTGGATATTTTGGAAATTAGGTAACTGGGATCTTCGGTTTTATATCGTAAGTAATTGATTCAATGTATTCGCCAAATTGGATATTCAGTGTTTTTTGATTATTAATAAAATTAAATTGTAATTTGTATTTAATTAAAAATAAATTATTTACAAAAATAAAAATAAACAAACTATTCACGTTCAATTTGTAATTTTTAATTTGGCGAACACATTGATTGATTCAAGTATTTTATTTTTATTAAAATTAAAAAACATTTAGAATGGTGTTAATATCACCGATGCCACCGTCTGTCATATCCAACTTAACATAGGCGACCTGCTACAACCGGAACAGGAGGCGATACATCGTATGGGCATAGCCACCGGACTGTATAGCCAAACCGACACCACAGGGGCGCG